>DATIFZ010000116.1:0-2333 GCA_035454925.1 Nitrososphaeraceae archaeon | reverse complement strand
TTCTTCTTCTGTCGTTCCTTTAGCAACATAATCGCATTCAATCGCTTTGGCTCCTGTGTCACGACACGCTAATGACAACATACTTTATTTGTTAGTGAGGGCGTGTATATATTTATTCTCCTTATATACTCATTAAGGAGTTCAAAGCTATTAAGTTTCGCATTTGGATTCGAATTCTTAACAATATGAATCGTTACGTCTTCCCTGGAAGTATGATTGCTGATACACCTTATTGTACTTGATTAGTTATGAGTAAAGACTGAGAGCGTATAGAACATGACGTCATTTAAAAAAGGCAAATCCTGTAGAAAATGATTTTGTCGGTACAGTCGAGAATCGAGTAAAAGAGGCAAATGATTCTGTAGACACATCCGAAGACTAAAACTGCGATCATATCATGGCATAAAATAAAAGAGAGAACCAGCAATCCGTATCTATGGATGAGTTTAACAAAAAAGCAATTGCAACATGGTCTTCAGGAGATTACCGTGGTATAGCAACATTTATTCCCCCTATATCGGCACATCTGGTACGATTAGTAAATATAAGTCCCGATAAATCCGTCCTTGATGTCGCCTGCGGAAATGGAAATACAGCCATCACGGCTCGCAGAACGGGTGCAGGAGTCACGGGGTTAGATTTGACACCAGAACTCTTGGATCAGGCCGTTGAAGAAGAAAAGATGGCAGAAATTGACGGCATAGATTGGAAGCAAGGAGACGCCGAAGACCTTCCTTTTGAAGATGAATCATTTGATATCGTTCTTTCAACTTTTGGACATATGTTCGCTCCCCATCCAGAAGTAGCCATTAAGGAAATTCTAAGAGTTACGAAGAAAGGTGGATCTATTGGGTTTGCAACCTGGCCCCCAGAACTTTCTGTGGGAAGCATGTTTCGCACGATAGGGAAATATACATCTACATCAGCTCCCAATCCACTACCTTCTCCAATGGAATGGGGTAACCCCGACGTAATCCGAAAACGACTGAGCGGTGTCAACGGAATTTATTTTGAACGGGGTACAGTTAATGTCCCAATATTAAGCCCAAATCATTATTGGAATCACTTCAGTACAAAATATGGTCCATTAATGCAGGCTATTCGGGTAGTCAAAGAACAGGGTGAAGAAAAAGTCGAACTCTTGCGAAAAGATTTTCTGAATGCAATCAAGCCTTATGTTTTCGAAAACGAATTACGGGTAGGTTACCTTCTTACAATTGGGATAAAAGCATAGTCACCTTCTAACTTGGCTACTTCTTGATCACTACATTTCTTTGCTATTGGTAAATGATGAAATATCATTCAAGAAAACAGTAGCGTAACGTCAGTAAGTTCGAAGCCCAGGCAAACTCTGCTTTAAGGATAGCTTGGACTTGCTTCAAATTGGCATAATACCAGTTTACAACTGACAAGTCATGAGTACCCGTGGCTGTGTTGCTATGTGTTAATCGAAGTTCTGAATGAATATTCAGTGATATCCGGACGGCCAAATATCTGAATCAGAGTTGAATTGTCCATCATGCAAGGAAGACCAATTCATCTAAATGGTAACGCGGCTATAACAGTATGAATATTTGCACAGTGTCTCTGGAACTAAGAAGGATATGAATCCTCAGGACTTTTTTCTCCTATTTCACTTATAATTGGAAGATGCCTTTGATATTAAAAGGCGCAAATCTTAACAATAAGAGCCAATCAAATCTTACATTGCTCGAGAGTTTGACCATATTGGGATGTGTGTATTTTTTTGGAGTCGATTGCAATAAAGGTGATATAACAAATGCTTGGAGTACGTGGGTAGGAATTGTTGTGGGAGCTGCCATCGGCGCGGTAGTAACTTGGTGGGTCTACTATCGGCAGAAAAAAATTTCAGAGAAACAGGATGAATTTCTAAACCACGTTGCAGACTTGGAGGAGAATAATAAAACCATTTTGAATAAGATCCTAAGTTTAGAAGAAAAAATTGAGGCTATGCTCGAAAAAATAAAATAAATATGATGGTAGTGGAACTCTACTAGATGCACAGTTCGAATCACACTGGTCCTACTTTAGGTATATTAGATCTTCTGAAAACTGTTTTAGATACATTTTTGGATCCGAATTGTTAAATTATTTTCGATTTTGGTTTGGTTTTTTATACTATTTTTATTATTAATAATCAGAGTGAGCATCAGAGGAAATCAAAAAAATATGCGAGAATAAAAAGTAACAGAACAATCGTGCTGTAAATCAGATTAAACCTCAACTGCCATTTAATCAAATTGAAAATATGATCAAAAATTTTGATTCATAAAACATCAAATCGCTATAAGGTACTGTGTGGAATAATTTCC
>DATIFZ010000115.1:0-8879 GCA_035454925.1 Nitrososphaeraceae archaeon | reverse complement strand
TTGCAGAACCAGTGACATCGCAGGGGTTGCCGATTACATAGGTAGCCGGATAATGTTCCTTGAATGATTTCATAGTTTGATCACTAAGTTGAGACAATTCTAAATTCAATCTTTCAAAATTATCTATCGCAGCTATAATTGGTCCTGCTCCATTTGTTACCATGGCGATCCTATTTCCTTTTGGAACAGGTTGCCACGTCAACGCCTTAAGCGATGATGTCAACTCTTCATAAGAATCCACAGAAATAATTCCTGTTTGCTCAAAGGCTCCACTTATTACTGCAAAAGACCCACCAAGAGAACCGGTATGTGAGGCTGCTTGTTTGGCCCCTTTGGTAGACCGTCCATTTTTGAAAACAACAATAGGCTTCTGATACTCTTTTATTACATTTTTTGCAGAATTCATAAATTTGCGACCATCTCCTAGCCCTTCTACATATAATCCAATTACGTTTGTGTTTGGATCTTGAGCTAAATAGTGAATCATGTCAGCTTCATCAACATCCGATCTGTTACCATAAGAGATCATCTTACTTAATCCAAATGAATCTGCAGTCTCCATAAATGCAATACCAACTGTTCCGCTCTGCGAAAGAAAAGCCACATTTCCTTGCCTTGGTCTTAACATTCTTAGATGCCCCTGAAATGCACAATCCAATCTATTTTCTCCATTAAAAATTCCGATGCAATTTGGGCCGATTATTCTGATATTTAATTCACGCGAAAGATCCTGAACCCGTTTCTCGATTGCTGCACGTTCTCCTCCTAATTCCTTACCGCCGCCAGATATTATTACCATATTGTGGATATTCTTTTTTCCACATTCCGCAAGAAGGTCAGGGACAAACTTAAGATCAACGGTAACGATTACGACATCAATTGGGTCCTTGATATCCAATAGATTCTTGTATGCCTTGACACCCATTATTTCTGGATAACCTTTTGCATTTACTGGATAAACCTTTCCCTTGTAATCATGTTTTGTAAGGCTCTCCATAACAGAGTTGCCTATCTTGCCTGCCTCCGGTGATGCTCCTATTAACGCGACCGAATTTGCATTAAAGAACAAGTCCATGAAACTGGCGTCGGGATTTGCTTTGGATATAGCATCATCTGAAGATTTATCCTTGAGTATGATCTTTGCATCTACAACAAAATATTCGTCGGGGTACACAACAACAGGATTAAAATCAACGCTCTCATATTTGCCAGCCAAGTCTACCCCTAAGGTTCCGATATTCACAATTGCTTCAGAAATCATATCCATGTTAACGGCTTTTGATCCCCTGAACCCTTTGAGGATATCCCTGCCTCTTAGAGAATTCAACATTTTTTTTGCATCATCTTTTGTAATCGGTAGAACTCTGAATGTAACGTCCTTAAATAACTCCGTGTATATACCGCCTATTCCGACCATAATTGACGGACCAAATTGCGAGTCATTTTGGAGTCCAACAATTAATTCAACTCCATTTGGAACCATTTTTTCCAACAAAACCCCTTTAACATCAAATTTTTCCTTAAGCCTATGATACATATCATCAAAAGCTTTTCTGACTTCATCCTCAGACCTTAAACCTACTTTTACTCCACCGACATCCGTCTTATGTAAAATATCGGCTGAAACAATCTTTGCCACTAACGGAAATCCAATCTCTTTTGATTTATTTACCGCTTCATCACTACTTGTTACAAGCGCATATTGAGGGACTTTGATTCCATATTCACTTAGAATTTCTTTTGACGATTCTTCGGTGATGACTTTTGGATTGCCCTTAGAAGATTCAACAATATTTTGGATCTTTTGTTTATCAACCATGTTAATGAGAAAGGGTTTTCTTTGTTTTTAATTAACTTTACTCAAGGCTACTTTTTCATCGACCTCTGTAATTATCCTATTGATCTAATACTATTCTTTTTAAATAAATTTGGCAATTTCAAAAATCGATTGTGACGATTAAAAATGCCTAATTCCTATTATTCCCTGGATAAATCTGATTCATTAATTCCTCGTGTAGTTGCATATATTGCATTCCTTTTGTAGTAATGATTACATTATTGTTTTGACTCTCAGAATACTTTAGTAAATTATGTTTTCTTAATTCGAGCAGAAATTTCATTAACTCTGGCACTGTAACGTTGGATTTTAATTTAGAATATATTTCCTCGTAGTCACAGTCTTTGTATGCGTTTTTTAAGATAATGACAATTACGTCTAACTTGCTGAGCGATTCCACAAAAGATAAGCAAATATATAAAATAAAAACTTCGTCATTAACTCTTATAGTAAATGGATTTTCACTTATTCCAGTAATTTTGTCAGTATAATCGTAAGAACAAAGTAGATGATGATTTAATAATAGATATTGACACGTTTTCTATAACAAATACGCTGAATCCACTGGTCTTGCCTAACTACAGTTGAATTTTTCAAACAGAAGGAAATTGTTACTATGAATGATATAAAGTCACGCTAATAGGATTCAGAACTTTACAAATAAAGTCATTGGTACTTTAATTATACGGAAAATACGTCTTGATTTTCTTGCTTTCCAAATACATACATGTTAGAAGTCAAATTGTATGCTTTTGATTCTTCGTACATTTCCAAGTAATTTTTTCCTTTGTCGGTGGTATGATATGTGACGAAACCTTCAGACATATTACTTTTCTCAATAACTAAGTCATTTATAACCAAAATTTTTATGTATTTTTTGATTTGCCCGTAATTCAGATGTGCCTTTGACATGATGGATGATTTTCTTTCTCCATTGATTGCTGTAAACAATATCATGGCGATAATGTCAGCAGTACTCCGATAATTCAATGCGCCATTATTAGGAAATCTGTCTATAAATAGAAGAGTAGAGAATTATCTGGCTTTTGACTAGCTAACATTTACTTTTTCTCAATAAAACAAGTTCTAATCATGTGACAAATACCCCACTATTTGTACGCCACAACAATTATTGCGCCTCCAAACATTTTTTTTGTAAATTTGACTCTCGAAAATTTCTCAAGTAGGAGATCGTTTAACTTACCGTTCTTGGGCCATCGCAAAAAAGTTCCATGCAAAGTTTTGAATTTCAAACCTCTCTTGCCAGAAACAGAATATGCGATTATGCCAAGAACATATTTCAAGTAAAATGAAACAAAGCTTCTAATGAACATGTTATCGGGTTTTCCTATATCAACGATAATGAATCTTCCATCATTTTTTAGGACCCTATGAATTTCGGAGATTGCCTCAACTAGAGAGAAAGCATCCCTTAGAGAGTATCCGCAAAGGACATCATCCATCGTCGATTCCCTAAATGGCAGATATTCGAAAACTCCACACGATAGTTTGAGTCTTTGATTTGCCCGATTCTGAGCATGATGTAGCATTTCAGGCAGTGGATCATGAAGAATTATCTTGGCGTTTCCGCTGAGGATTTCTAATGCCTTGGATGACATATTGCCAAAACCTGAACCCGCATCAAGTATAAAATCACCTGGCTGAATTTGACCATTCAGACCTAATTGCCTGTACCTGTCATCCTGGCCCAATGAAATACTCTTGTTGACCTTATCATAAACTGGAATTATGCTTCTCAAAACTCCAATCACTTCTTTCCAATAGTTAATTCCCAGTCCTGACAATTACCAAGTCTAAAAAATGAATGGCTATTTCTTATTTTGGAATGGCAGGAGTACTAATTTCAACACCAATACTTTACACACTACTTTACGACCCCGTGCCTCCATGCCTTTCGGTAAATTGGTTCATAAAATTGATAAGGGACTCATAATTATGAAATATTGTCTGAGAAATGGAGTACATATGCGAATCTTGTGGTACGCTATTAGTTCATAGTAATCAAGTAACACTCGACAGTATGAAGGATGTTCATAGTCAACTGTGTGCAGCTAAGAGGCAAAATATAGTTACTCCTGTCGCACAGGTTACCCAGAGGCCAGCTCCATCTGCTCAACCGTCTGTTTCCACATCACCTCAAACTCAAACTGCACTCAATTCCCCATCTCCACAACAATCCTCCACAACACCATCTTCAGGTCAAACAACCATTTCTTTAACAGGTAGCGGAACGAATTATGCAAAGGCCGAAGGTCCTATCGATCCTGGGTTCAAATCAAAGCGTCAGGTAAAGGGTATGTATCAAGGGATAAAGATATGGGGTCCAGTAGATCCGCCAGGACAACTTGGGATTTGGGGAACCGAGGTTACAGTCGATTTTGATGTCTGCGTTGCTGATGGGGCCTGTATTGAGGCTTGCCCTGTAAACGTATACGAGTGGTTGGATACGCCAGGCCATCCGGCGTCAGAGAAGAAACCATTTATGATAAGAGAAAAAGATTGTATTTTCTGCATGGCATGTGAGAACGTTTGTCCCCCACAATGCGTAAAGATATTCCAAAAGGGTCAATAGTGTTTTGACGTTAAGCTAGAAAGGCTGAAGATTCATGTTTGACACCGTAGCTACCGGTGGTACATTTGACATTTTGCATAAGGGTCATTATACGCTGTTACTAAAAGCGTTTGAAGTTGGAAATCATGTAATAATTGGTCTAAGTAGTGACTATTATGTAAATCAGAAAAAGAAAAAAATTACTAACGACTACCCCATCCGACTAGAAAATTTAAGGAGATTTATTCAAGAAAAATTCAGTAAATCCAACTATTCAATTTATGAACTAAATAATTTCTATGGACCTACGGTATTGAATATGGAAGTACAGGCTATCGTTACTACTGAATCATCCAAGCAAAATTGCATAAAAATTAATGCATTAAGAGAATCAAAAAACATTCCGAAATTGGAAATTGTTGTTGTTCCCTTAGCCGAGGATCGTGAGGGTAAAGTGATATCTTCAACAAGAATAAGAAAAGGCGAAATTGACATAAATGGAAACAAACTATCTAACACGCCTTCCGCGTAGTTTGTTAACATGCAGGGTTGATTAAAGATAGTAGCACGTCTAACGTGTTAAACACAAATAACCTGTTCAAAATTAAGTTTCATGCACAACATTCAATATATTTTCCTGACCAAATGTCCTAATAACTATCATAGGTCCGAATATTAGCTCTCCTACAAATTCCCTTAATTTAACCGCATTTATGTTATCCTTCATAAGAACTGCATGACATGATCTATCTTTCAACATTAGTATTATCTCATTATCTATAATTTTTATGACTTCAACTACTAAGTGGACACTCTCTTTATCCCCTAACAACATGCTACCTAATTTTTCAGTTTCGTATGAGTCAAGACATTCAAATCTAGTCACTTTTTCCAACCGCTCAACTTTCCTCACTATACATAAAATCGGAAACAACGTCCTTAGCTCTTTCCCTCCGCTCCTGGAACAGTGACATAAATGCAGTTGAGTCATCGGACAGATTATATTTACATTCTCCACAAAGTAAATTGCCGCTTCTGCATTTTAGTTCCCTCTGATTTGACTCAGAAGGCGTATCAAACAAATACCTAAGATATGAAAATACGGAGCATGCACTAGGATTTCCACCCAATTTTTTCTGAAGAGAAACTGTTGGTTGACCTCCGGTGAAAGCATTTGATATTTTCTCTTCTATTACTTTTGTCTCGTCGGTAGTAAATATCGCAGTTTCAGGACTCGATGATGACATCTTTCCTATTGTTTGTAAACTCGGTAAAAATTTACTGTGTATCTGCGCGGGCTTATAAAATCCAATTTTTTCGGCAATATCTCGTGTCAATCTCCAGTACGGATCCTGATCTATTGCCGCGGGAATTAGTACAGGTGTAGGTTTTCCTTCGATTATAGATGGAAGAAAACAAGGGACAGCCTGAAGAGGAGGGAAACCAATCATTCCAATATTGGTTGAATTGGTAAAACCAAATACGCTCTTTGCTGTTGAAAACGTTATCCTTTTTGCTATTTCAAGTGAAGTTGAGTAAAGATGCTTGATGTGTCTTGAATTGAGAATTATTTTTGTTTTACTCTTTTTGAAACCAATTGCGATTATGTCAAGGATATTCTCATACACATTTTTCTTGATTTCCTCCATTGATTGATTTCCAAACAAGAACTTTTCATCATCAGTTATCTGAAATAGCAAATTAGAATCAAATTTATCTTGCAAGTGTTTAGTCAAGAACCATGGCATCAGATGTCCTAGGTGAACCATGCCAGATGGTCCTCTTCCAGTATACAAGTAGAATTTTTCATTATTATCGTACTTGTTTAGTATCCAATCAAGATCTCTATGTGAAAAAAAGAATTTGTGTTTAAGTAACGGATGTAATTCACCTGTGAATGATTCAATTTTTTGAAGTATTCCATTGGTTATTTCTTGTGTTCCAAACTTTTTTATTAATCGAGCATAATCTACCGATCCCTCGACTTTCCACGGGGTAACTTCAAAATCATCAAAATTCTCCTTAAATGATTCACTCATTTTCCTATATATACAACAATCGAGAGCTTTAAACGTTTAAAAAGTATTCCATCAATGTCTGATCCATATTTAAATGACGCAATTAAATTTGCATAAAATAGAGAAAAAAATTCTCTTTTCGCTTGTAAATGACGACAACATACAAATTGAGAAACTTGCAACCCTTACGAATCTTTCACTGGATAATGTAAGACGCGGAATTGAGTGGTTAAAGTATAAGGGAATGGTATCCATCTCTATTCAAAAGGAATCAATACTTGAGCTAACCTCGGAATCACAAAATAAAAACGCAAATGAGAAGATTCAACCCGCAGATTTCATAACATTACCAGAAAGAAGAATAATTAATGAGATAAAAAAAACGGGTCAAAAAAATATTAAGATTGGTGAGGTTGCCAAACAACACCGTATGTCAAACAGTGAATTCGGTGTTGGAATAAAAAACGCCATTAGAAATGGTTGGTTGACAAAAGAATCAGACAGCCTGAAGATTACAAATAATTCTGAAAGTCTATCATTCGAAGAGATTCTTTTACAAAAATTATCAAAATTGAAAAAGATAAAGCTAACCGAGTTATCCAAAGACGAGCTACAAGGATTTATTCTCTTAAAGAATCGTCCCGGATATATCAAGGAGAATGTTGAAAAGTCCTTTCTTGTTTCTCTAACAGAGGAGGGAAAAAAACTCGTACCTGAGATAAAGCTAGACGAAGATAATAAGATAGGAATACTCACATCTGAGATACTGAATAGTGGCAAGTGGAAAAAAGAGAAGTTTACTCAAATAGACGTTACTTCGCCTGTACGTACTTTCCCTATGGGAAGAACACATCCTCTAACTGATATAATTTCTGAAATCAGAGAAATTTTTGTTTCCATGGGATTTTCTGAAATTGAAGGATCAACGATTCAATCTTGTTTTTGGAACTTTGATGTACTATTTACTCCACAAGATCATCCAGCAAGGGATATGCAAGATACGTTCTATATGTCAAATTTGATTGATGAGGATATAGATTCCGTCATCAGTAACAAAGTTTCGAATTTTCATACTAATGAATGGAATTATGATTGGAACCTTGAAAAATCAAAAAAGACAGTTCTTCGCACACATACTACACCGGTTACTATCAAATATCTTTCAGAAAACAAGCCGACATATGGACGGATCTTTTCTATTGGACGGGTTTTTAGGAATGAAAAAATGTCTTACAAACATTTAATGGAATTTTATCAAATCGAAGGAATTGTAATCGGTGAATCAATAAGTCTAAGGGATCTGATGGGTCTGCAAAGGCAATTCTATTCCAAGCTCGGGATAGAGAAGGTAAAGTTCTGGCCGACATATTTTCCATATACTGAACCGTCACTACAATCTATGGTGTATATAGATAAACTAGGAAAGTGGATTGAATTGTTTGGTATGGGTATGTTCAGACCAGAGGTTACTCAGTCAATTGGTATGGTCAATAATGTGCTTGCATGGGGAGGAGGTCTTGAACGAATTGCTATGATTCGTTATGGATTGGATGATGTACGTGAGCTATACGAAAACAAATTATCGTGGTTAAGGACGCAATCAATATGCCCGTTGTAGAATTTCCACTAGAAGATATCCTTAGATTGTTTCCTGACTATGATTTAGAATACACTATTGATATGTTACCCTTTTTAGGACTAGATATAGAATATAGGGATGAGAAATCTATTAGATTGGAATACAGTCCAAATCGACCTGATTTTTCCACTTTTTATGGAATCTCTAGGGCATTGAACGGACTGCTTGGGAAAGAAGTAGGAATTCCAAAGTTAAAGCTAATTGAAAACAGGAAAAATTTGATTAATGTGAATTCTTCTGTATCAAACATAAGACCCTATATAGCAAGCATTGTTGCCAGAGGTCATAAACTAACTGACAAAACGATAAAACAAATTGTTTCTATGCAAGAAGACCTCCATAATGGTATAGGGAGAAAAAGGTCAAAGGCATCAATAGGGTTACATAACTTGGATACGATTGAATTTCCATTGGACTACACAACAAGACCCGGTAACCTGAGCTTTACACCACTAGATTATTCCTCTTCGTTGACATTGAGTGAAGTGTTAGAGAAAACCGAGTCAGGCAAAAAATTTAGGGAGCTGTTGCTAGGGTCCATATATCCTGTCTTAATGGATTCCAGGGGAAATTTGCTATCATTCCCCCCTGTCATAAATGCTGAATATACAAGAATTAAGGGAGGAGTTAAAAATTTGTTAGTAGAAGTTACTGGTGTTGACAAGACAACCGTAGATAAAGTTTTGGCAAATATTGCGGCAACGCTAGCTGACATTGGGTTCAGCTTGGAAACTGTCACTATCAATCAGGATAGTAATACTACAACTTCTTTCAATTCAATGGAAAATACTAGGTTAGATAACATTAAGACAG
>DATIFZ010000114.1:0-8991 GCA_035454925.1 Nitrososphaeraceae archaeon | reverse complement strand
AAATGTTAAAATGACAGGATCAGAATCACCATTTGATACCATGTTGGTACTTATGGTTCCAACAAACGATATCAAAAAACACATGATGACACTTGCTGATAATAATGTAAATATCATGGATATTTATTCCTTCAAAGACCTTAGAGAAACTGGCGGAGGAGGTGCAAACCAAACTTTACTTGTGCTGGGAACTAATCATCCACTTGACGAGACAATCTCTGTGCTTAAGAAAATCACTTCAACTTTACCTTATTCCTAGCCTCACTGCTGCCCTTTCTGAGAAGACAAAGATTAACACGGGCCTGGAGGTACCGATCTAAATTTTCAGCTGGGTCTAATTTAGAAAATCTAAATTAGTTAATAGAGAATAATGTGTTAACGATAATTTGTTTAATATCTATCTTCCCCGATTCCGCAAGAAAGGATTTCATATCCTACCAAACCATCCTTTCCATTACCATTTTCATGACCCGTTTCCAAACACTTCTTCTGGTCCTCATAACTCAGCTCATACGCTGGAGAGTTCTTGAACTTTTGCCAGTCGACCGCATCACGGTTTGTGCATTCCTCATGGTCTATGCATTTTGTAAGCTCACATAGAGAGCCATGATATGCCAATAATTCAAATTCCTTAAAGGATGCATCATGAGGTTTGTGATTGTTTGGGTCCCACTTCATATCAGTGAAGCTATCCTCACATTCAACTTTTTTTGCAAATGAATAATGCATTGATAAAGATACTGTAAATACCAAGGTAGCAAGCAAAACAGTTGCGGTATGCCTAAACACAATGCTTGTTTGGAATTTGCAACTTAATAAATCTTATTCCCTCGGCTCTGCAAACGATGTCAGTGACAACCGGTCTCATAATTCAAAAATGAGTGTCCAGTCATAGTATAAGATTCATCATATCTCCAAATTATAAAGAGCCACTGCTTTATTATTCAATGTTTTAGTTTCATTTGGTTTTAAAGGAAGAATCTTATCATAATAATCAAGTTCCTCGCTGAATTTTCCTAATCCGTATAGTGCACTGGCTTTATTTCCCAATGCATTAATATAATTTGGATATATCGCTGAGGCGTTGTCAAAAGACGGGATTGATTCGGCGTATTTCCTTGTTCTAAAAGAGCTAAACTGTCATTATTGAATTTTTGGTTTTAAGACTTGTTTCGTTAGTTGAATTGCTTTGTTGTACAGAAGAAGATGTAGCTGATTGCACTAATGAAATTACGATCGCTAGTATGGTAATGATTGATACTATCATTACTAATTTTGGAATTATTACCTTCTCGCAAGTGTTCGTCTCAGAGAAAACCAATAATCATCAAAGTAGATACCTGTTTGTAACATTTTCTTAGTAACAACAAAAGAGAAAATTCCATTTGGGCCAATTGACATACATGTGAGTCATGTATATTGGAACGCAAATTAGATTATATATTATTTTAATTTTAGGCTTTAGTGATTTTAAATCAATCTATTAGTAATACACTTCTAATTAAGGCATATTGTGATGTTTACAATGATTCTGTTAAAAATAGGCAAATATTATATCGGGCCTTTATATTTGAAACTCCTTTATGTATAATTAGACGAATCAGAAGAATTGCTATATAGTTGGCAGATTATAAAACAAATCTGCCTTCGAAAAAGATTAAATCAATGGAAAACAAAAAAGGTATAGAATAATTGCAACAAGATGAGCAAAAAGAGGTTTGTGTTGAGAATCCAATGTCTCTACAATTTTACATATCTACAATTAGAAAGTTAATTTTATTTAGCAAAAGGTATCCCATTCCTGCGATTGCAATTATTGGATTGATAGTAGGAACAGTAGTTCATTATATTTTAAATGATGAAGAGACAGGGCATTGGATTTGGTTCATTACATTGGTCATAGGCGGAGCACCAATAGTAGTTGAAACAATAAAAGTAATGCTTCATGGCCGTTTTGCATCTGATATTGTAGCGATGCTTGCTATAAGCACTGCCATTATAACTAATGAAGCATTTCCAGGAGTAATAATTGTTATTATGCAATCTGGAGGAAGGGCGCTAGAGGATTATGCATTCAGAAAAGCCACTACTTCCCTTGATGAATTAATGACAAGATCCCCTAAGATAGCGCATAGGAAAATCAATGACAAAGAAATAGAAGATGTTGACGTAGAGAGAATACGAATAGGGGATCAGTTGGTTATACGCCCAGGTGATCTTGTTCCTGTTGATGGTACAATAGCTTCCGGTAATGCTCAAATTGATGAATCCTCTCTTACTGGTGAACCTCTATCTAAAATCAAACAGATAGGGGAAGAAGTATTTAGTGGCACAATAAACACAGGTAACATCTTTGAAATAAAGGCAAAAAGAATTAGCGAAGAAAGTCAATATTCAAAGATAGTAAAACTTGTCAAAAAAGCAAGAGAAGAAGAAGCGCCAATACAAAGACTCGCAGATAAATATGCAGTATGGTTTACGCCAATAACACTAGCCATGTGTGGATTTGGCTGGCTTTTAACTCAAAACGTCCAAACTATACTATCTGTACTAGTTGTAGCAACTCCCTGTCCTCTTATATTTGCAACACCTGTAGCTATAATAGGTGGAATAGACAAAGCAGCAAAACAAAGCATAATAGTAAAGAGCGGAGCTGCAATTGAACAAATAAGCAGGGCTAATGCAATAGTATTTGATAAGACTGGTACTATAACATATGGGATACCCCTAGTAGAAGAGATAATACTTTTAGATAATTTCAAAAAAAATCTGAATGGTAGAAATATAAAACATACCAAAGATGATATTTTATTTAAAGCTGCAAGCTTGGAACAAATGTCTTCTCATCCATCTGCTCTATCTATAACAAGAGCAGGAAAAGAAAAGTTCAATAGTTTTCCTTTACCCACAAGCTTCCACGAGAGCTCCGGTCTAGGAGTTGAAGGGTATGTTACTGGAGAACACATAATGGTTGGATCATACAATTATATTGAATCTCAATTTAGTACAAATACAAATTATGATACTATAAATAGTAATGAAGATCTCTTAAAAACGATAACGGACTTCCAAAAACGTGGAAAGATGGTTGCACTTGTAAATATCAACGGAACAAATGCAGGCATAATAACATTTACTGATAAGATTAGAGATGGTGTTGCCACCATGATCCAAAATTTAAAGAAAGAAGGGATGAAGGAAGCAATTATGCTTACCGGAGATAGCTTGGACAATGCAAAATCTATAGCAAATCAAACCGGTGTGGATAATTACAAGTACGATCTGCTACCAGATGACAAAGTCAATGAGGTGAAAAAGTTAAGGGAAAAATTTAAAGATATTGTAATGATCGGAGATGGAATTAATGATGCTCCTGCTTTAGCAACAGCATCTGTAGGTATTGCAATGGGAGCTAAAGGTACTGCAATTTCTGCAGAAGCAGCAGATGTTGTTTTGTTAGTAGATGATGTAACAAAAGTCTCTGATGTGATACATATCAGCAAAGGAACAATAAAAATAGCAAAACAAAGTATTTTTTTCGGAATGGGATTGAGTTTTCTTTTGATGATTTTTGCCAGTTTCGGTTTGATTCTTCCTTCGGTAGGTGCTTTGTTTCAGGAAGCATTGGATATAGGAGTAATATTAAATGCTCTAAGAGCAAAGTGATCAATTCCCTTGTGGTAATTCTTTTGAAATAATGCACTCGTACAATGAAATAGATGTCGTTTTTCACCTACGTGAATTACAATCGCTGCAAGAGGGAAAATCTTTTATGTTAATGTCTTTATCTTTTGCATTTTCCTGGACGTCTGAAGAAGGATCGCCATAAATTATTACGGCATGTTCCAAAGCATATTTTTCTAAGAGGATTCGCAAAGGTTAACGTCGATTGGATATGTGACCGAGGATCGCTTCAGCACTTTTATACGTTTCACGAATTTCCCCTTGGTCTTATGAGAACTGATAAACCAATCATTTTGCAAAGTTCCTAGATCCTTGTATTTTACTACGGACAATTTGATTGCTTGTTCCTGGACAGGGAATCTGAAATGCTCCCCGAATAATTTCACTTCATTGCTGACATGTTAATAGTCATGCTCGTATTTGCATTAATGCCCATTGCAGGTTTTAGTTTAAAATCCATAAGGCCTGCCGATGCTTGGCCGTTTGTGTTTACTTCTTCTGCTATCGTAATAAGCTCATTTTTGGGTATCATAAAATGGATTACATCTTTAGTAGCGTTTGAAGGATCGATCATGAGCATTTTGTCTACCGTAATACCATTAACTTTACCTGAATAAACCTGCGCTGAAAATGGACTAGATTTTGGAATAGAGACTTCCTCATGGACAAATATCTTGACATCCTTAATCCTACTAATGTTCCAATTGAATGGCATATCAAATTTCAACTCATCATTTTTTAGGTCATATGTAATGTTCTTCAACTTATCATAATATGATGTTATTTTGATCGGAATATCCTTACCTTCCTTTGGTATCACATAATTCTGAGTGTTCCCAACACTAAGATACCCGTCATAGAGAGGTTGCTGGTTCTCAGGGATTAAAGTCCTATCATAATCTACGGTGGCTATCTGAACTATGAAATGATATAACCCACCTTCTAAGAATATCGGACCAGCAGCTATGACAGGACTTTGAGGAGTTCCAGAATATGCATTTAATATCGGATCCTGTTCTCCGTATACGACTACCTCACTTGTATTTCTTGGATTCATCTGGATTCTCAAATCCCCGGTGTGATCATGGAACCAGTTGGTAAGTAGACGTTTACCTTCTTTTTCAATTGTTATAAAATATGTTACATGATTGAAGCTCTTATTCGTAGTGGAATCGAATAATCTGAATTCAATTATTGGTTTTTGGCTTTGATTCTTTATAGTTTCAGTTGTGACAACAGGTGGATTCATCTTAATAAGAAGGTCGGCTTTTCTAGTACCCAAGGATGCAGACAATTGTTCTTGAAATAAGCCATCGGCATAAGCAATGTATGTTAAATTTGTCATCAACATAAGAGATCCTATAATAAATAACAGTACATTCAACGGTAAGATCCGAGTAATGAAAGTGTCAAGAGATGTAGAGTCGATAGTAGAACTTGCAGTCAACGTCTAGAAAGTCAACAGTTTGCTTTATTTAAGCGTTAATATGTACCGTTATGTGGCGATTTCTTGATCAATACTTAACCCTTCTAACCTTGTATTTCAAGGTTATTTAGCCGATACACCTAAATCAAAGATAGCCTTATCGAACATGAATATTTTCTTGAATGAGTATCTAGAGTGGGTAAGAGTGTCATGTGACAATCGGGTATGGTATCGTCCGGCATGCGAATGACCGTATTTCTGAGCAAATTTACATTACACCACCCACATGGCGCGGATCAATGTCGTAAGATTGATGCTCAAGTGTCTTAGAAGATCCATCCATCATTTGATCACCCTTTATGGATTCCAAAATGTATAGTCCGATCTCAGTTAACTTCACTTTATTCCTTAAGGAATTATAATAGTAATCTGGTGTTTCATGAATTCCCAAGCCACTATAATCTTCGGCAACAAGGACTATCCTTGGCTCTTCGTAAGATATAACGCGATTTGTCATCGAATAATTTATGTCATCAAGTGTTAGCCCATATTCGAGAAGCTCGAGAATCGAAAGACTTGTCACGTCTAGGATGCTTACTATCCTTATAATAACAGGCTTCCTCATAAGCCCTGTAATAGTGTTCATATCTGTCGGAAGTCCTTCACTCATACTAGACAAGTGTTGAATCTAGTTAATAACTTATGATAATATCTTTGAAATAATATTGAACTATTGTCGCTGGTGAGACGACAACTATCAGATGTTCATAATAATAGAGGTCATTAAAATTCATGGCGAGTTAAATTGCTAGTGTTCTTCGCGATTCCATAGTAGCTGTTAATGTTGAGCAATATCAGTATACCATTATCAAAACTAAATGCTATGGTTCTACCGACTACCGACCTAATGAAGAGTTTATTGCGAAAAGTATGAAATATACTGAAAGGTAACAAATGTCCATTATAAATGTCGAGACTCATAGCTCAATACCGAATACAAACATGTCGCCCGGTCATATTCATAATGGTCTTATTCTCCATAATTTTTATGTCGGGAAATGAATTATCGTCTTCAGAGGCTCATTTTGTTGCTAAAAATATCCAGCAGTGGGAAAGTAATCAAGGTAACATATTAATTCAATTCGCTTACGAACCAGAAAGACCTCTCATAGACACCTTTACGGAACTAAAATTCAATATTCAAAATTTATCCACAGGGCAACACGTAGAAAATCTCACGGGAAGAGTTGTCGTTACCAATGGGCAGAGATTATTCAAGTTTGAAAATATCAGTATTCCAACTGGACACTTTTCAGTCAAGTACATATTTCCGGATGACGGGACCCATCAAGTGCTTCTAAGGCTGGATAGAGGTAACGACTTTAAGATACCTGCATCATTTGATGTTTTTGTTCCTCATCAATCACCTCCAAGTATCTTGGATCCGTTTCCATCCTCTTCAGGAACAAGTAACGATGACATGGGTGTATGGATTAGTAAAATACTAGCAATATTACTTCCTGCTTCTGCAATAACAGCTATAATTGTGATCTTGAAAAAACCAAAGAAACATTCCTAGAACTAACTAAAATTATCTGTAAAAGAGATTGATCAGTAATTATCTCAAAATGATGACAGATTATGAGTCACTAGCTAAAACTCAATTTCGATTAATTGATAGTGAGCAATCATGAACTTTAATTTAAGAGTTGTTTGTTCGTAGGTTACTTTTGTATTATATCAAATTACGAATTTAAATTAGTTTAGAATGTTTGTAAGATTAAAATATTACAGAGTGTTCCTTCACTAGGATCCTGATGAATTTATTAATTCGTACTTTTCCAGCGTAGGCTGTTTTGCCTTATAGGCTACCGACAAGTTATCTCCAACAGCGTATTCGCAATTTGAGATGACTCGCGGTATACCGTCTGATGGCTCTACAACACAATCGTTATCTTTCTTTAGCATGACATGCACTTGTTCGGTTATAGGACCACTAAACAAATTTTTTGCGGATGAGCCTAATAACGCCAGTATTATAACTATTCCTGCCACAACGAAAATTATTGCTAGTTTCCACAGTGATATGTTTTGAAAGCTCAACAGTTATAATCTACGACTGATGTATATTAAGTTGCGGCCAATTCCACTTTTCGATGCCTGATTATGTCGGGTTACATAAACAATGAAATTTCAATAGAGCTTAAAATGCGTCAAATGGCATCCATGATTACGCTTATCAGGAACAGTCATTGAAGAGGAGGCCGGAAAGAATATTTCATATTAACAGATGGTACTCAAACTAAGTCAAATTTAGAGTTGTGATGATTTTTATTTCCTACATCCATAAATATGTCAATTCATTTAATGTTTTGTATGAAAACAGTGTGCTTGTGGTTTGTTTGAGTGTAGTAGCACTAATTACTATTGCGCCTTTTGTATTAATTTCCGAACATGCATCAGGCTCAAATGATGATGAATCCTAATATGATGGGGATATGATGACATCCAATCAGAACATAACGGGTTCAATCAAATTAATGCCCAACGATGTACAATTACGTTGCTTCGCAGATTAAGGTCAATCTAAGTGATGCCCTTGCTAGTGCGCAAAAGCAACTGGGTGAAAAATCACATATTGTAGGAGCGAATCTCGGTATAGCAAATGGATATTTAACATACACTGTGTGCGCGATTGACCGTGACATGAATATTCAAAGGTTGATAATTGATCTAGGAAATGGAAAGGTTCTATTTATACAGAAGTTGCCATGGCATAACATGGTGAATCCGTGGGTGAGGTCGCATATGTGGAGATTACAGCACGAAGATTTTAATTTTTGAATTTTTGCCAAAGTCTAACTATTTTGTCATCGAATGCTTTTTGTTGAATATCAAATGAAAACGTATTATTCCTGTAAGTAATGCTTATTTGTTTAGTCGATAGAGTGTAAAATGACTCATCCATTCCGTCTAGGGTTCTTATTACCTTGGTTATTCTTATTAATTTGAACTGCTCTAGCCTCTTTATTTTTTTGTAAGTCGAGGAAATTGGTATATTTAGAGTTGATGAAATATTTCGCGCACTGAGTTCTCTCTTATCAAGTAACTTCATTATGTCTAATGAAGGTTCATCCGTGAGTATGGATAGAACTTCCTTTGCAGTTGAACCATTATTCAACTCTTTATCACTGCAACTATTACCAATAAAAAGCCTGATATCTCAGCTAATTCTTCGATCATTTGAACAGTACTTTCATCATTAATGTTAAGAAAGTCTCCCAGGACGGTATCACCAATAACTATGAGAAAAAAGCCAAATGTAAGTAGAAGCATTGGAAAATATTTTGTTCTCTTATAAGCCTTGGCGGTAACATATACCAAAAAGAATCCGACTAGAATATGGATTAATACAATAACAAAATAGGTATCCATTTTACTTCACTAACTAGACACGTACCTTTACAAATATATTTGCTATTATAAATAAAGTTCAACTTGACTTATTGTATTGAGAAATAGCAAGGAAAAGTTTTGATACTTTACGAATAATATAAAATAAATCAGAATTAACAAAAAGAATATTTTAGGTCAGCTAATGATTTTTTTCAGAGCTCTTGAACTTCTTATGCTATGGATAGCAATCCCTGATAAGACAATGGCCACACCTTGAAGAATTTTTGAAATCATGTCAAGTCGCCCAATATAGTATTCTACGCCAACTACCGGAACGCCTACGGTTCTAGATGCCACATAGATAGCAATCAGTGCCGCTGAGATTCCACCTGAAACTAAGTATGGGACTATACTTCTGCCCGATTTTATGACCAATGCTGCAAGTACGAAATTAACAATGCCACTAGATACAAAGAATGAAGATT
>DATIFZ010000113.1:0-14198 GCA_035454925.1 Nitrososphaeraceae archaeon | reverse complement strand
GGTTAAAAGAACGACAGATGAGGCAATAAAGGAAATTCCAAGATTTACAAAAGCGGTTAACGAATATCAAGAAGAGACAATTCAAGCGACAAAAGATATTGCAGATAATTTTCTAGAATCTCAAAAGGAAATTATTCATTCACTGCAATCCTTATGGATTCCATATGTCGAAAATGTACAAAATTCATACTGGTCATATTGGACTTCTCCAAAGAGAGTCACGGAGAATTATGCAAGAGCAGTAAGCAATGTTACGGACAGTACTATTGCATCAACCAGACTAGCAAATAACGTATTATTTGCAACTATGGATGCTTGGAAAACTTCAATGCAGCACGCAAGAGACAATGCAAAAGAATTTTCACGACTAAATTCTAATGTCGTAAAGTCATTTGAAAATGTTGCAAAAGACAGCTTAAGAGATTTTTCAACCAGAGAAGTACAAGGACACACACGACAATAAGTTAATACCGTGATAGATTTGCAATTAATCTATCATTTTTTATTTCATAATCTAACATGATAACATACCATAATAACATCTGATTTTTCGATTTTGGGGAATAACTATCTGAACTGAATTATTAAGCTATTTTGAATAGAAATAAGCTTGATTCTTTACGATGAACTATAGGCTAGAAATCCAAAGTATTACTCATGGAGATAAGTGACGGGATACATGAGAGTAAGGCATATGTCACTAGGATGTCTCCTCTGCGTCATTGTATCATAGAGAAAGGAGACTATCAATCAAAGAACCCAGAACTCGACTTGAAACGAAATGAAGTCGTTTTTTCAAACAAGTCAGAATGCTATTGTATTTCAATTATTGACATAGTTGGTTCTACGCAAATTACATCAAAGCTATATCACTCTGGCAAAATTAAGAAATTCTATACAGTATTTATCAACGAAATTGCAGATATTGTCAAAGATTATGACGGAAGAATATTAAAGACGGTGGGAGATGGTGTGATATTTTTCTTTCCTCAAACATCAACAATTGAAAATATTGAGCCATTTAAGCAGGCATTAGAATGCTTACTTGAAATGATATCATCTCGTCACGTCATAAACGCTAGACTTAATAAAGAATTACTTCCTGATATTTCATACAGAATCAGTGCAGATTATGGCAAATTAGAAGTAGCAATGTCTGGTGAGATAAGTACCTCTTATGATCTGTTTGGACCTACCATAAACTTTTGCGCCAAAATGAATAGAAGGGCACCACCGAATGGAATAGCTATAGGAGCTGACTTGTGGAGGATCATAAATTCTTTTCCAAGACTTGCAAGGCGCTACCACTTTCAAGAAATAAAAGAACTATCTTGGAAAGAGAACAAATATTCATATCCAGTATACCTACTCAAACCTACTGCTGAACTATCCATCAATAGAAAGTCAGTACTGCCAGCAAGAAGTGACTCTCTAATTGAAGCAAGTTATGCGCCCAAGGTCTTAAGAATAATGCTAATAGATGATGATCCATCCATCTCATTCCTGTTTACACAATATTTGATATCGGCAGGTAT
Organism: Nitrososphaeraceae archaeon; assembly: GCA_035454925.1. Classification (GTDB taxonomy): domain Archaea; phylum Thermoproteota; class Nitrososphaeria; order Nitrososphaerales; family Nitrososphaeraceae; genus TA-21. Next base: position 12,663 of record DATIFZ010000113.1, on the reverse strand, counting down.
GGTTGTTGAATCATTTACCGATCCAGAAAAAGCTCTGACGCACTTTATAGAATCAGATTATCGTCATTATGATTTGGTCATTACCGATATTAGGATGCCTAATTTGAATGGGTTTGAGCTATACCAACAATTAAAGTCCCTTGATCCAAACGTTAGAGTAATATTTGTAACCGCCCTTGATATAGCTCAGGAAATAACCACGTTACTTCCTGAAGTAAAGCTGAATCAATTCATGATCAAGCCAGTAAATCCAAGTGTGTTAATTAATAGTGTCAAACAACATGCAAATAGACATATTGATGGAGTATAGCCTCAGCTATAGAAATTAAGGGAGATGAACATAAAAGTTGACTCCTACAACACGAATTATCTTTGGAAAAGGCAATGCAATAAACACTGAAGTAGGCATTTTCCACAAGGCAGTTACTAGTATTGATACATGTATGACTTATACTAGACCTTCACTGGCTGTTTCCTTGAAACCAATCAAGGGTGCATTTTTAGCAGCCAAGAGAAGAGGTATAAAGCTTAGGTATATCACTGAGATCAATCATCATAATTTTGAAGACTGTAAAGAGCTATTATGTATCGTTCATGAATTAAGACATTTAGATGGGGTCAAGACCAATTTCATGATAAGCGAGAGAGAATATCTTGCTCCTTTGATTCAGGAGAAAAGTGAAGCTATAGCATCAGAACACATTTACAGCGACATGGCTCAAATTGTAGAACACGGGCAATGTATATTTGATACTCTATGGAGTAAATCCATTCCAGCGGAAGAAAGAATTAAGCAATTAATGAATGGTGAAGTTGCCCCAGAGACTAAGGTAGTGGACAGTGAGGATGAGATTATGAAACATATCATTCATCTGTCTGAGGTCTCTTCCGGGCTGTCAGTTGTGTCAAACCATGGCGGGATGCAACTAACCTCCAACAGCTTCTTAGAATTATTCATGAAATTATTAGAGAAACAGAAGAGAGGAGAAGGAGATGGAATTAGATGGATTTTGAGAATTGAAAAAGATAGTATTAATCTAGTCAAAAAGTTTCTAAAACTTGGAGTTAAAATAAGACATGTAAAAAATTTAGCTCCCATTAATTTTGCGGTTAGTAAACATGGTTTGATTGCTACAGTAGAAGAGATGACTGGTGGAGGAATGATCCAGAATCTATTGACAAGTAACGAAGGATCCTATATAAAACACTTTACTTCGATGTTTGAACAATTATGGAAAGAGGGTGTTGATGCACGATATCGAATTAAGGATATTGAAGAAAAGGTTGGAATAGCAGAGATAGAAATAATTCGGAATCCGATAGATTCCATAGCCCATGGCTGGGAAATGGTAAGATCAGCGCGAAAAGAGATAAATGTATTATTTTCCTCCTCAAATGCACTTAAACGACAAATTGCAATGGGAGCATTACCACTCTTGAGAAATGCTTCTGTGAATCAAAAAGCAAAAATAAGAATGCTACTTCCATCCTCTGACAAGCCGGATCAGCTTATAGAAGAAACAAAGTCTAATATTCCTAACATAGATATAAGGACCATAAGTAGCAACCTGGAGACTAGGATCTCCATACTCATAGTAGACAATAAGCAATGTTTGATATTAGAATTAAAGGACGACAAGCAAAATACATCTTACGATGCAGTTGGTTTAGCCACATACTCAATTAGTCCTACTATAATATCGTCTTATTTGGCAGTCTTTGAGAGCTTTTGGAGGCAGGCGGAACTTTTTGAAAAGATGAAAGCTGTGGAAACACTAGAGAAAGACTTTATTAATATTGCCGCCCATGAATTACGAAATCCCATTCAACCAATAATCGGTTTCTCAGAATTGCTTTATTCAAAGATAGAAAATCAAGAACATAGACGTCTTCTTGAGGAAGTAATATTGAACGCAAGAAGGCTTGAGAGGCTTGCTCGAATCATGTTGGATGTAACTCGAATAGAGAACAATTCGCTAATTCTAACAAAAGAAATTGTTGATACTGGCAAAATGGTTAGAGATATAATCGATAGTTATAATAGAAAACTGCAAGAAAAAAATGTGGCGAACAAACGCAAGAATTTGGAACAATTGAGGATAATTCAAAATGGAGTAAAAGACATAGAGGCAACTTTGGACAAAGTCAGGATAACGCAGGTGATTTGCAATATCCTTGATAATGCCGTGAGTTTTAGTCACGAAGGGAAAATAAAAGTTGTACTCAAAAAAGAGAAACAAAAGGGACAAAACTTTCTTCTCATAAGAGTGAAAGATACGGGACCAGGTATAGATCCAGAAATTTTGTCTAAACTATTTACAAAATTCGCTTCCAAATCTGATATCGGAACAGGACTTGGGTTATTCATTTCAAAGGGAATTGTCGAAGCGCATGGAGGAAAGATATGGGCAGATAATAATTCAAACAGAGGTGCAACATTTAGCTTTACCTTGCCAATCTAACCTTCTAATAAATAACCTAGATCTATTCATTATGAATAATCGAGGTTAACGATATGGCCAAGTTATGGGTATAACCGAAAGCTCTAAATTGAGTAACACAATTTAGTATTCTAACTTTTGATTGGAATATTACAATAATTAAGATTGATTATCACCAAAAAAAGTTACCAAATGAATCTAATTGAACGACAATGAGCAACTCCCAAAATCCAAAGATTAATGAAAGGATATTCCTATTATGTGACAAGTGCTTCTGGACTGTAACCTGTCTTAACAAAGTTTATCTGCAGAAAATTTTGGCAAAAAATAATCGATGCCCTAATTGCAGTGAGGATCAGCTGTCCAGTTTTCCGATAATGCCTAATGATTCGTTTACTTATAGCTACTCTAAAAAACGAGGCATTGAGCTAAATTTTGGTATAAGAAGGACATAACTATAACCACCGAAATCATGTTAGGATGACGGATTTAATTGCATTAAAGTATGCTATCGAAATCCGAATTTTTCAATGTTGAGATTAGATGATTTCCATAATCTGAAGATTTGGGTAAAATGAAACAGGTGGAATGATCTTGTTTTTTTATTTATTTGATCTTATGCAAACAAGCCTTCGTACCTACATATGTTAGAATTCTTTTATCTTTTGTTGTGCAAATGATTACAGGTCAAGCACCAAGAGAACACCGTTTCATGATTGGTGGGTCTTATAATTATACCACCTATTGAAAAGACCCACCAGGTTGCTTGTCTACCAAAAATCCTTGTATTTTATTTAGGCACATTAAAGCTATATTGTGTCGGATTGTGGGTTTAAGGCATTAAGTCATATAACCTATTATGAACAAGGAGCAGTAATGAGTAGTGCAGATGATCTGTGCGCATTTTGTCATCACCAACGGATTGGTCACAGGAATGACCTTGGAGATCAGGGCTCAACTTGCTCTTGGCTTAATTGTGGTTGCAAGGAATTCATCAAATGAAATTAGTCGATCAAATTAAGAATAGTACCGTTACCAATAACCAGTGATAATATGTGGAGTGATAATTGGTCATTTGACCTGCTGCAACATGTATACCTTAAATTGGCTAGCATTATCTACCACAGATTTATCAATTAGATGATACAAATTCAAGCCCTGAGATACTCTTATTACGTGGATGGTCCTTGAAAAGAAATATTGAAAAAGACCAGCGGATTGTTGATTCATCCTGGAGAGCATCTGAATCTTTCTGACTTTGATCCTGATAATACATTTGGCAAGAGCCAGGAGGAAATTAATGGGGAGATGTCGAGGCTAAGAACAATAATGGAAGAAATGCAATACAAACTTTATATCGAAAATAAGAGATCACTTTTAATTGTTCTACAAGGTATGGACACTTCAGGTAAGGACGGAGTAATAAGGCATGTGGTGAGTGCTTTTAATCCAGTAGGCTGCACTGTCCAGTCTTTCAAGATGCCCACTCCAGAAGAATTATCACACGACTTTTTATGGCGAGTCCATAAAGTCGTACCTAGGAACGGCATTGTAGGAGTGTTCAATCGTTCTCATTATGAGGATGTAGTAGCGGTTCGTGTCCATAACTTGATATCTGAATCTATGTGTTTGAAAAGATTTAATCAGATTAAGCAATTTGAAATATTGCTTACAGAAAATAAGGTAAGAATATTAAAGTTCTTTTTACACATAAGCAAACAGGAGCAAAAAAAAAGACTTATTGACAGGTTGTCAGACCCCAAAAAACGATGGAAATTCAACAAAGAAGATATTAAAAAGCGAAAAAAATGGGGAGAGTATATGCACGCATATGCTGACGCAATTAGCAACTGTAGTGCGGTACAGGCTCCCTGGTATATAATTCCCGCCAATAAAAAATGGTTTAGAAATTGGGCGGTAGCAAAGATTATAGCAGATACGTTGACACAAATGAAAATAAAATATCCCGATTCTCCTGATTATAAAAACATCAAAATTTGAATATTATTTAGACAATATTACTAATTTGATGAGCGCAAAATTGATATGCAGAGTTATTGGCACGTATCAGAAGCGCGTTATAAGGAACAATTGTCGTAGGTATCACACACATGTACTTTTCTCAAGACTTTTTAAAACTAATAAACATTATCATTACCATCATCATGATACCACGATACATTAAAAATAAGTATAAATCCAAGATATATGACAACTTGAATTGAAATGACGCACCCTAAAAATGGTAACAATAAACCAAATCCATCACCTGCCTTGAATCAAAAAGTACCTAAAAAAGCGTGGATGTCACTAGCGATATTAGGTTCGGCGCTTTTGATAGCAATGTATGGAGAAACCATGTTACTACCTGCGATACCTGATATAATTAAGGAATTTAATATCAGTTATAATACATCATCATGGATTCTCTCGGCATATCTCATAGCTGGTGCTGTGTCCACTCCAGTCGCAGGTAAGCTTTCTGATGTCTATGGCAGGAAAAAAATGGTAATGATTATTATGATCATTTATATCGTTGGCATTAGTTTGGGTGGACTTTCAACTAATATTACATTTCTGGTAGTTGCCAGGGTAATCCAAGGAATTGGCATCTCTATGTTCCCAATTGCTTTTGGTATTATACGAGATCAGTTTCCAAAAGAGAAGCTAGCAATAGGCGTCGGTGTATTCAGCTCCATGTTCGCAGCTGGTTCTGTAGTTGGATTGGCCCTGGGAGCAAATATAATTGAGCATTTTGGCTGGCGAACTACATTCTTTTCAATTGTATTTGTTGCGATTGGCTTATGGTTTGTTATTAGGAAGTGTATTCATGATAGTGTAAATTCTACAGATATGATTGAATCACTGGAGTCGAAAATTCCTGTTACCTCAAAAGATAGGGAAATAAAAGTTGCTCAGGAGGCAAACATAATTACCAATTCTAGAAATATAGATATAAATGGAACAATAACCCTAGCAACCACGATAATATCGTTTTTATTGATTCTGTCATATTCACAGACTGAAAGCATTGAAAATCCTCATTTGTATGTGTTCATGGTGATCGGCATTGCATCGTTGGTACTTTTCGTGTTTATAGAAAAGCGATCAAAATCACCATTGGTTAATTTCCAATTGATGACTAATAAAGTAATTCTTTCGGCTAACATCATTCTTGTTACCGCCTTTCTGTCTATGTTTACAGTTTTTCAAACTATACCCGTGTTGGTAAGGAGTCCTCAGCCATTGGGGTTTGGAGAAAACGTCATAACGACTGCAACAATTCAACTTCCATTCATGATTGTATTCTTACTGTTCGCTCCGTCTTCAGGCTTTATAGTTTCCAAATTGGGTAATGTAAAACCAACTATTATTGGAAGTATGGTAAGTACTATAGGATTTTTTAGTCTTTTCCTTTTTCACTCAAATGGCACTGTCGTTTCTACAAACTTGGCTATAATCGCAGGAGGTTTGTCATTAATGCAAGTCGGTGGGTTTGATATCATTCTACAATCTACGCCCCGAAGATTCAGTGGAATATCTCTTGGTATGACTGTTCTCTTTAATCTTATTGGAGGTTCGGTCGGACCGGCTGTTGCAGGAATATTCATGCAGACAAATCAAGTATACTTAAAGAATTTAGCTGGTTCCTTCCCCTCACCTGAATCATATAATCTAATATTTTTAACAATAGCTTTAATGTCATTGGTTCCAGTAGTATTGGCAATGCACATAAAGAGATTATCCTTGCAAAGTTCTGATTGAACCATGACAAAATCGAAAAAAATAAAATATAGCAATCTGTGATGACAATATTAGTTACGGGATACGACCTAACAATTAATAAAGTAATAATATTGTTATTTTTTAGGATTATTCTATTAAATCAAGCATTAATTTCAAATCCGATATTTCTTTTTTAAGAACGTTAATGTCAAAAATATCAGTAGTATATTTATAAAGTAGTTCACATGCGCGAATTTGTGCCAATAACAAATCCTTCTTGTTTATATAAAGTGAGTGATAAAACTCTATAGTAGAATATGCTACCTTTCTCTTTTGGACTGACCCACAAAACTTGGCATCGATTTGGATCAAGTAGTCATGATCTGTCAGATTCATTTATTTATGATCAGCTCAAATCGATTTGAATCTTCTAATCCTAACTCTAGCCTTCTGCTCATCAATAGCGTGCAATAATAATCAGAATGCGTGACTTCATCCATTTTATTACATTTGTAACACGTCCATGAAACTGATTCTTTACAAATTTTGCAAAATGCGGATGATGTCAAATTAGAACCGCACATTCTGCAAGAATTTCTATTAAACATATTAAGAAATATAAGTATTATTCCTATTAGGATTATGAATATTGATCTTATTGATCCTATTGAACTATATTGAATATATGGTTATATCGAGTTTTCGAACTATTGTTTTTTCATTTAAGCATTTGTACCAAAAGCTTTTAACTACTAGAAATTTAAAGATTGAAGTAGATATGATTGAGGTTACGTACTTGTGTTACGATTTCACTATTAAAATTTGAAGAATGAAGAAGATATGAACAGAATTCAGTATATACTAATCTCTGCGTCAATTTTGATTTTGACCACTTTATTTGTTTCTGTTGCTTTATCACAGAATGTTACTAATTCTAACTCATCCATTATAGCTGATAAGACAAATAAAACAATAGATGTAACAGTGATTGATACAGCAGGTGATATAGATTGTTCAAATAATTTAGATGAGCAGATCAAAAAAGATAATCCTGATCTCTTTATTGCGTTAGGAGATTTATGCTATAAATCTGATCTTAGCAATTTTACTGGTACTTACGGCGATTTAAAAAGAGATGGCATATTTGCTTGTATAATAGGCAACCATGACTCGGAAGAAGATGGTAATCTAAGGATTCTAAATCAAACACGTGAATATTGTGGAGATCATTGGTATCGTAAAATTGCAAAAAATACGACTCTGTTGATGGGACTAAATACGAATGGAGACATTAAATTGCAGACAAAATGGGGGCAATCAGTGTTAACAAATTCAACATTGATGAAAGGAATTAAAAATGTTATGATAATATCTCATAAGCCGGCACACACACCACCCGAATCACATCATCCAGCAAGAAATTCAACTATCAATATGATATCTGGTATTGAGAGCAATATAACAAAGGGTATTCAAGTATATGAAATTGCTGCACATAATCATTTCATGGCCGAATCAAATAATGGACGCTGGTTCATTTCTGGTGCAGGAGGAAGAAGTCATTATGAAGGGGCTATTAGTGAAGAGTGGCCATTTGTGAACAACAAGCAATCCGGATACCTGCAAATCAGAATAAATAATACGAACGGCACGGTGATTAGTAGTAATTTCTACGGCCTGGATGGCAAACTCATTGATTAAGAAGGCAATAGAGAAAGATAGTAACATGTTGGAGTAGCGTTCGCTAGTTTCAATACAGGACATTAAAAATTTCCTCGATGATCGTTTAAATGAAAAGGTTCATAATATGGAACATAATTTCCATAATAGTCTGACTGTATAGCTGATCAATCTTTCAAGAATTTCTGCGATAATATTTCTTGTTATTTGTTACTTTTACTCGCCCATAATCTGCACAATGATATTTCGATTTCTCGGTCTCGTATCCATTTCTAGTATGACTATTTGCTGCCACGTTCCCAATGTCAATTTGCCCTGCAGTATTGGAACAGTTAGGCTTGGCCCTATTAGTGATGCTCGGACATGTGAGTGACCATTCCCATCATGCCATGTATTGTCATGTTCATATTCTATATTTTTTGGTACAATCCTAGACAACATCGCAGGAAAATCATAAATAAGTCCTGGTTCATATTCAATAGTAGTTATTCCGGCCGTGGACCCTGATACAAAAATAACAACAATCCCCTTTTCAAAATTGCTCTCATTTACTATACTTGATAACTGTTGCGTAATATCAATTACATCATTCTTACCTTCAGAATGTATCTGAATTGTTCTAGTTACAATATTCATATAACAATTTGTACCTGCTCCACTATCTGCTTTTCTACGTTTGCTTGAATCTTATTGACTAGTTGGTTTTGCTTTGTTTTGCTTTTCTTTTATTATTAACTTCAAATATCTTCCTCATCGAAATAGTATTAAATTGCAAATTCACCTATATTTTAAAGAAAGATGGTAAAGGAAGAAGAATAATTTCTGATTTAGTTACAAGCAAAGAAGTTCATGAGGAATCAGTTAACCCGTGACACATTCTACAATATTCGTAGTGAGTCAATTGTAACTTAATGGAATTGGAGAATATCAAAAAATTTAGATTTGCGGCAGGTTTCCTAAAATAATAACATAAGTAAGACTATTCCAATTGCAAATTTTATTATTTGGCCGCTTCTTTTTCCTCGATCAGTCCTGATGTGCTATTTCAGTGTTCTTAAATACTACCATGATCCTACCCCAGTATCAATGTACTAGATCGCTGACTTTTGCCTCCATTAGGGCTCATAAATCTATTCAAATCGAGATCCTTTCAATCGTCTTCATGACGATATCCCAAGGTGTAACAATAGATGTGTTCAATAGTACACAGGGAGTATCAATATCCATCAATAATTCAGCCACTTTACTTACAGTAGTATTATCACTAACCATTAATGCAGGTAATTTATCGAGCATATCAATTTCAATAGCCTGCATTCCCAAACTATTCGTATTCATAATTTTCCTGCCATTTTGACTAAAAAGAAATTCCAGAATTTTTCTATCATTTATAATGCTGTAACCGTTGTCAGGTCCAACAATGATATTCCTTATCTTCTTTTGAAACATCATATTTAAGCCATCTCTGAGATTAGTCCTTTTTGATGATAGGACCAATGGAGAAGCAATATCCTTTAGTGTTACACGAAAAGTGGATTTCATTATTATAGGCAAAAGATCTCTTACGGAGAGAGTTGCTACAACCAGGCCAGATTTAGTTATTGGTAGAAAAGCAACAGAAGTTTGGTTGAAAATTTCTATCGCTCTGCTCAACGGGCAATCCATTTCAAGAGAGATTTGAGAACTATCCATTATCTGTGTAGCAGTTTTCTTCAACCACTCTGGGTATTTCGAGTTAATAATGGTAAGCAGGATTTGTTTACTGCCAATCTTACCAATTGGTTTTTCTCCTTGTAGGACGACCAATCCGTCCACATATATCTGTGGTCCTATTGCCATAAAAGGTGCAATTTGCATCAATGTTGCATTAGAAAGAACTGAGAGATACGGTCGCTTGAATATTTCAGGAACCGAATCTCTTATTGCGGTGTCTATCACTCTTGCCAACGAATCTTGTTATAAGATTCTTTCTTTAATGAACTTATTCATCTTGAATTAGTAAAATTAAAACGACACAATATTACCGGCAATTTCGAAATAATTTCTCTTAGAACAACTTTATTTACAGACCTTTGATAGTTTCATTAAATGAGCGACAAGAAAATTAACTATGAATTTAATGGAATAAATATGCAGGTACTAAACAAAGCACTTGATTCGATGCAAAACGTTCCAGAGAGGGCAAAAGTAACTTTTTCTGCAAAATCAGAATGGAATGGTGGTTTTAGTGTAACGACTACTTCCAAAGACTTTCTTATTGGGGACCAAAATATATAAAGAAAAACTGAATATAAGATGCAATATGATTATCCAAATCAGTTTTCAGGACAGGGGAAAGGTCCTACCGTATGCGAGGCCTGCATGAGTGCCTTGGGTGCGTGTTTGACACAAACTATTGTCGGTCATGCAACCTCCAGAGGTATCAAGATTGATAGCATTGACATTAATGTGGAAGGTGATCTTGATGTGCGCGGTTGGACTGGTATATCTAATGATATAAGACCAGATGCTCAGCAGTTAAGAGTAAAGATGAATATAAAAAGCGATAGTGCTTCAAAAGAACAGATAACTGAATTATATGAAATTGGGAGGAGGTTTTCACCTGCATTTGATACAATAACTAACGGAACTTCAATAGTTCTAGTTAACTCTTAATTAAGTAAAGGCTGTTTGGTTGTATCGATGTAGAAGTGGCACAACCCTCTATTGGATCATTTTGCAAAGTGATATTAATACATGAGTGACAATGGGTTTCTATTAGTATATGGACCTATAATAATCAAAAAATGTTCAGCTGTTACAGATCTTACCAAATCTGAATGATACTCAAGACTAGTAAATTATGTCCAACAGCATTGAGTTCGAGGTTATTAGTTATTGGCTGTAGCATTAAATCAATTGACACTGACTTTATGTCAAACAAAACTACGATAGTTAATTTATTATACTTGATGAGTTATAAAACCTTATGTCGACGATAACAGAAACCAGTGGTTTTGACGAATACAGAAAAACCTGTTCAGTAATATTTAGTAATGCGACGTCTTCTCAATTGAAATATCTTGAAGAATCAGTGCAACTGCAACAAACAGCTCTTACTTCTTGCGACGGTATTATCGCTAATCAATTAAAATGGCTTCAAAATAATGTTAACAAAAATAAGGACACCACTTTGGTTATAGATACATTTCTCAAAATCTACACTGAAACAATTAAGATGTTGATGAATTTCGTTTCCATTTCCTATGATTTGACGACATCAAATATACAATCGTATACTAGGACGCTTAATTCCCTAAATGAATATTTTTTCGGAATAAAGGAAGGAATAGGAGAAATACAGGGCATGCCGGTTTCTGAATCTTAGGAAAGATCAGATTATTGTATTATTTTGTTTAGAAGGAAACTGAAAATACTGGGAAGAAAAATTTGATGGCATAAGTTTCTTTATCACTGGATTCAAGCCCAAGGAAAATAAGAAAAGAAAACTTTGACAGATGGAATTGAGATTTATCACCTTCTGCTAATCTGTTAAAAAACTTTAGGATGAATCCTTAGGGGCAAGATTTCTAACGAGATTGAAGGCGGATAAAGAAAAATACATCGCCACCTCTGCTGTTGTAGCTCTGGGCACTGATGCACTTCGCTTTAATACTCATGTTGAGAGATTCAGGCGGAATCATCTCATAGGCTTCTTCCTGTCAAAACGAATAGTAACCCCGCGTTTATCATCGTACATTATGGAACAAATCTCGTCTATGTTCATAGGAATTTTGGAAACAATCCTGCTACAATCAGGGCATTTTTCTACCACACCACGTTTGTTGAAACATATAAGAGACCAGTGGCAAAAATCACATAACTCTAATATGATCTCCGGTAATTTTTCTCCACTAATTTTGTGCTGAAGTGTGTTGATATCTTCAGTCGGGATAATCTTAGTCTCAGGTGATTCATCGTCTGCTGGCAAGTCTTGAAAATCCACTTCATTATCAATATGCTAGAAAGGTACTTATTAATTTCCTCTTCTGACAAAATGGTTATTCTTTGCCATTCGCGGACCCACCTAAATACATGGTATAGGACGGACCCGTCGGGATTGAAACCGGGCATGGCATGTATTAGGGTTCTATTGCTTGGTATTTAGCTTTTTTCTAGATACTAATGACTATTTAATGAGGAAAACACATGAAAACCAAAGTTAATTCAGGAAAGACTTTTCTATTTTTGGTTTGATAGTATGTTCATGAGTGTTGAAGAAAATATGAACTTGATGAAGACGTTAGACGATGCTTGGAATTCGCAGGATTGGGATACTTTTAGCAAACGTCATGCACATGATGTGACCGTGCGTTGGCCAAGTCAGCCACCTACTATGGGAATAGAAGCACACAAAAAGGAAGGAGAATATTTTTTTAAAACATTCCCTGATAATCATGTAGGGAACAATCCATATAAGATCTTCTTTGCTCAAGGTGATTGGACCTGCTCCGTAGCAGAATTTACAGGCACGCATAAAGGACCAATGATGGGCATTGATGGAAAAACAATCCCAGCTACAAACAAGAACTTTAAGGTTGATTTTTGCACAGTAGCCCATTGGAAGGAAGGCAGAATTATTGAGGAAAATCTATTCTATGATTTGGTCGGTATGATGAGACAATTAGGCCTGATGTAAAAAGAGGCATCATGAAGAACATCAGAAATTCGATACTAATATTTAGATTGAATTGCAAGATCTTGCCGGATCGTCGAACCTGATATTGCCATTTTCATATTTACTCACTATTTACTTTCTTCTTTTTCAAAACCTCTT
>DATIFZ010000112.1:0-54756 GCA_035454925.1 Nitrososphaeraceae archaeon | reverse complement strand
TGAAGTCAAGCTTGATGGTGGCAAGAGCAGCGACGAGGATGGAAAAATTGCGTCCTATAAATGGGAACAAACAGATGGCCCTGAAGTTGATATAAAGAAGGCAGACGAACAAACTGCAACTTTTGACGTTCCTGAATCAGCAGCAGACTCAAAACTTGTCTTTACACTAACAGTGGTTGACAATAAAGGTGAGTCCGCCTCTGATGAAGTTGAAATACAAGTGCAGAAAATTTCCGATGAGCAATCAAATTAATTTATATTTTTCATCGGAAATTTGATTCAATCTTCAAATGAATCTCCCAAATGATCACATTTTTTGATGCAGAGAGCAAAAATTAGACCAAAATTTTAAAAGAATTGAATCAATTTGTGAGAAATATATAGACAAGAGAAAAAGTCTTAATAGCCGTTAAATCTATAGTTTTTTGAAACTTGTTTTCAAATCGGAATAACGCGGCCCTTTCAAATTCAAATATAGTAACATTTTCTATTGTTATTCCGACCTATAATGAATCAGAGAATATCTTGAGATTAATTGGTGAAATTGAAAAAAATCTCCCAACAAACGATTCTACCGAAATTATTGTAGTAGACGATAATTCTCCTGACGGTACAGGAAAATTAGTTGAGGATTATATAACCGAGCAAGAGATCAAGGTTCAGGAAAAAAATTCATCGAATTCAAAAGAACACATATTGAAGGTGGTTCACAGAACTGGAAAAGAGGGATTAATACCTGCAATACTTGACGGTGTCAGGCAATCAAATGGTACTAATGTGTTGATAATGGACGCTGACTTTTCTCATCCACCAGAAGTGATACCAAAAATTATGAGAGAATTGAAAAGAAATCCAAATTCTATCGTTATTGGATCTAGATATATTGAAGGTGGAAAGGTAGTTGGCTGGCCAGCAAGAAGAAAAATCCTGAGTAAAGGTGCCTCCACCTTGGCTCGTCTTGGATTAAATGTTAAAAGTGTAAAGGATCCAATGTCGGGATTATTTGCATTACCTCGTGAATTAATACAAAATATTTCAATAGCCACAAAAGGTTACAAGATATTGCTTGAGATTCTTGTAAAGAACAAAGAAATCCCAGTAATAGAGGTTCCTTATACATTTACCAATAGACAATCTGGAAAAAGTAAAATGAGCTACAACGTAATTGTAAATTACGCTGAAGCTATTTGGCAATTATACCAACATGGTCAGAAATCAGATCAGGTCAAGTTAAGTGAGCAGGTTAACAAACAATCTGTTCGCTTCATCTCTAAGGTTGGCCGATACTATACAGTAGGCATTTCTGGATTAATTATCAACTATTTTGTTTCATTTCTTTTGGCCAATGATGTTGCCAATTCTATCAGACTATTGTCAAACGTGTGGTATCTTGAGGCATCAATTATAGGCGCTGTCATCTCAATGACCTCAAACTTCTTTCTAAACAAGTACTGGACATTTGAAGATAAGAGATTTGAAGTCAGGTCTACCGTAAGGCAATACCTCTCATTTATAGGCATGAGTGCTATTGGCTTGATTATCCAAATTTCTCTATTGTACTACATGGTAGAGAATTTTGCTCCATACAGAATATCATTAATTGTATCTATAGCTGTTGCTACTACAATTAATTTCATATTAAACAAGAAATTTACATTTAAAGAAAAAGTTTGGGCTTAGTCAAATTTTTTTATTTACTTTTTAAAATAAGAAAGTATTAAGGAATAATTCAACTGTCTGGCATTTTGAGGAATGATTATTTCATATACCCAGTATGCAGAACGAACAATTCTAGAATTTAGAAAATGATGATTAAAATGAATAATTACCAATACTGTCTTATATTATGAGCGTTATTGAGAGGATTTTCTAGCAGAGAAATTTATAAACCCAAGTTTGTCATTCGACTTTAATGGTTTTGAATAATCGTGCTACACGTTTGACTGTATGGTTTCTAATTTCGGTACTGTCGTCGGGTTTAATAATGTCATATACTAGCCAAGGTTTACTATCAAAAGTATCTGCAGATCCATTGGAGATTTCCAATGATCAGGTAAAAGATGCCTATTTGATGTATGTAAAGCTTAAGATAAATCAAGGACAGAGTCAGGGTCAAGGACAAGGAGGACCACCATCAGGATGTCAACCAGAATTAGGTCAGCTGGAAAAAGAAGACTTACAGAGCGATAATGCTCTTTGTAATCCTGGACTTGAAAACATGAAAAATAAATTAGCAACTGATCAATTAGACGATAATTTGGTAAGTCAACTAAGCAAGAACATTGACAAAAAAGAGACTATTTTAAAGGATAAACTAGAGAAATTAAGGGAGCGAATGGAAAAAGCAATATCAGAGGAAGAGGAGAAGCAACCAATCCCCCCTGATGAACAAAAGAAAGTTGATGATGAAGATAAAAAAACTACAGAAACACACAAGTCAATATCCGGTGATAACTGTAGAGGTGGAAATGTGCTATCAGGTGCTTCTAACGAAGAGGACCTGAAAGTTTTAGCTGATTGTCAGGAAGCCGTAGGTGATGTAATGCACACTAAAAAAATGGACGATGGAGATTACAAATTTTTACTAAAGTTAGATGATAAATATGACTTCCTCATAAATGACAAAAATAATGAAAAAACTGATGGTCTGCTCGTAGTAGAAGTTGTTCCTGATGATCAGCACATAGACAATATTGTACTGCCGGAATCAGGTGACAAGGTACATATCTGGGGAGCATGGGTAACTGATAAGCCAAAAGGATGGCATGAAATTCATCCAACATGGAAAGTAACTAAAGAATAGTCAGCCTAAATGAGATGTGCAATCACAAGAATTAAAACTGCACGAAGTGGAATAGATAAAATAGACTAGAATAAAATTACTTTACCAATTCTTACTTCCTTGACAGATTCCCTACTATTTGGGAATTTTCTTCGATTGTATCAGATTAACTGCAGAAACTTTAATGCGTAAATAATTGCCAATGACGAACTTGCAAGAATCATGTGTCTCCATGGCATAGCACGCAATTTTGGACCTTGCAACTTTATTTGATGATTGTCTACAATGTGAGTTATGTAATCTCTCAATTTTTCATTCCATATGTCATACTCTATTTTATGTTTCTTTAAAATAGATTCAATCTCGTAGACTACGGGTGCTCGCACAGAACCAATATGTTGAATATACCTGCGAGAAATTTCCACCTCTGCCTTTATGGCTATGAGTCCCTGCTGGATATCAAGAAGACGTAGATGCATTTCCCAAGGATACTTTAGCTTCTTAGAAAAACCATTTCCAATTTGTGTTGGTTTCTTGTTTTCAAACTTTACTTTTTTGAATCCTTCCGCAAACAATGTGCTTATCAATTCTTCTTTCTTTATCTTTACCATGAGACTCAGGTGATCAAATTGTATTTCTTCGTGTTGAATAAACTCACTTAAACCCTTGAGCAAGTTTATTCGTCTTGGATAACGTGTTAGGAATTCTGACATCCTACTATCCAAGATGATGTTCAGAAAAGGTATTAAAAGTATGTGGAAAATTGAACTATTTCTAGAAATCAAAGAAATGGCATACTTCTTAGATAGATATCCACTTTTGGACTTACGGTCATGTCCTTCATACCAAGTTTTCGCTCAGTTGGAGTAACCTTGACTCCTCTGATGACCACTATTGGTATTGATTCATTGCTCTCGCCCATAACAAAAACACCCATTGTTGCCAGGCAGTCAGCAGTCGCCTGAAAGGTTACCTTGAGTTTCTTTCCAAACAAATCCCTTTTACCTCTCTCGTCCTCAACCGGTTCAAAACCAGAGACCCCTACCGCAATACCAGTACAGCCTATCCTCGTTGGCATTAGCCTGCTGTCAGAAATTACAATTCCAACCTTTATTCCGAATTTTTTAAATATTTTTTTACGCAAAAACTTGGCAGACTTGAATGAATCCTTAGGATAAAGTATGATTTTTCCAACCGGACAATTTGATTTGTCTATTCCTGAGTTAGGCGCTATCATGCCATCTTTGATTGTAAGCAGGAACCCGGGAATTCCTGATACTATATTATCAGCTTGCTGCATCGCAATTTGCGTGATTTTTGGATTCATCTTGAATCTTGAGGCAAGGGCTTTTGCTCGGGTAGTTACCTTGACGCTTTTCAAATCAACTAGAGAATCCTCGCTCATTGAAACAAACTTACTTGAGATAATGATAATGTCATTCTCCTGAAATGCAAATTTTGAATCAACTATTGTTCTAAAAAGATCAAATCCCACATCCTTTTTTGGGATATTTATTGGAAAAATTTCCATTTCCTTATAAAGAACACTGTCACAATATTTGTGTTCAGGAAAAATTATTAAAGTCAAAGAAGAATTTAGGTTGATCTCTATAGAATGAATATCACTGAAAAAATTATTGCACGGGCTTCTAATAGAAATTCAGTCAGTCCTGGCGATGTAGTTTTCGCCAATGTCGACAAGATAATGATTCACGACGTTTCTGGTCCTGGAGTAATCAAAGTTTTCGAAGAGTGGTCAAAGAAAGGAATACCACTTGATAAAGTGTGGAATGCCGATAAAGTATGGATAACTGAAGATCATTTTGTACCTTCTGCTGACAGGATTTCTGCAGAAAACATCTCAAAGCTTACAAAGTGGGCAGAGAAATTTGGGATTAAAAAGCATTTCAAGTACGGTTTGGGGCAGTATGGAATCTGTCATACGTTATCACATGAGGAGGCGTTAGTATTGCCTGGAGAATTTTATGTTGGAGGTGATTCGCATACAAATACAACGGGTGCTCTAGGGGCGTTGGCAGTGGGTCTAGGACATACTGATGTTGCATACGCAATGATGCACGGACGGATATGGCTAAAGGTCCCTGAAACCCTATTGTTTAAAATAAATGGTAAAAAACCCCCACACATAATGGCCAAGGATATAATCTTGAAAATAATAAGTGATATTGGAACTGATGGGGCAAATTACAAGACAATGGAATTTGCCGGAAATGCAGTAAGCCAAATGAGTATGGAAGAAAGATTGACGCTTACAAACATGACCACAGAAGCTGGGGCTAAAAACGGAATAATTGAACCAGATGCTGTTACCGACGAATACATTCAACAAAGAACAGCAGATTCGTACAAGCCAGTTTTGGGCGATGATCCCCATTATTTGGAAGAGTATACTTACGAAATCGAAAAACTTGAACCATTTGTGGCAAAACCCTATTCTCCACAAAATGGAGCGCCCGCAAGAGAGTTGCAAACTGTTGAAATCAACAAGGCCTATATCGGTTCTTGCACTGGCGCAAAATTAGAGGATCTTAGATCAGCTGCACAAATTTTGAAAGGTAAGAAGGTTAAAGTACGAACTGAAGTTTTACCTGCCGCTCAATCAATTTACATTAAAGCATTGAAGGAAGGGTTGATTGATATTTTTATGGAGGCAGGCGCAGTTGTAGGCCCACCTACCTGTGGCGCATGCTGTGGAGCTCATATGGGAATATTGGCAAAGGATGAGATCTGTGTTAGTACCACTAATAGGAACTTTCCAGGTAGAATGGGTCATGTCGAATCTCAAACTTATCTTGCCTCTCCGTTGGTAGTGGCTGCTTCTGCAATTAAAGGTAAGATTACCGATCCTAGGGATGTGTCCAATTGACTATGAAGGGTATTGTTCATAAATATAGTAGCGATAATATAGACACAGATGTAATACTGCCTGGACCTTATCTAAAAATCCACGACCACGATGAGCTATCCAAGCACGCCATGGAAGGAATCGATACCGATTTTTCAAATAAAGTGACCAAGGGCGATTTTGTTTTGGCAGGAAGTAACTTTGGATGTGGCTCAAGCAGAGAACATGCTCCCATCGCCCTATCACATTGCGGAATCACTGCCGTACTTGCACCGTCATTTGCACGAATCTTTTATAGAAACTGTGTAGACGGCGGATATTTGTTGCCTCTAGAAATTGAAAAATCTACATTAGAACAAATTTCAGACAAGGACACACTTGAAATAGATCTAGAAATAAATCAAATTCATGATGTTACAAATGGAAAAAAATTCTCAATCTCTCCATTTCCCCCATTGATAAAAAGAATAATTGATGCCGGGGGTTTGATGTATTATAAAGAATGAGCAAGAAAAAAGGCAAATTAGTTGAAATTTTAAGTAGAGCAAGATTCTACGATGACATAAACCTTTACCAAGTTGCATATCGCGATCTTGATAAAATAGTAACTGTTCCTCTGAAAGAGTTTATTTTGTTATCAGAAACATTCGAACTAATTCCAATAAGCAGAATAGTTGAAATAAAAAAGGGGAGTATTGTGGTGTATCAAAAGGCAAAACCAAATTTGCAATAATTAAATGATACTTGTATTGCACAGTTTAGCATTCTTGCAAGTACCATCCTCGTGGTAGCAGAAGATTCCTAAAGGGCTCTTCGCCAACATGTGTTGCGTACCGCCATATTTTTTGTCCATCCAGAGCGTTGAATCTGTTCCTGATTCTGCTCAGAGCTCTCAATTCGTTGTCAATCAAGTTTTTACTGGACTGATTCGAATACTGACACGAGAATTTGCAATTTGAGTCAAGTTCCACACTCGTTTTATTCTCTTTTATTACAGGATAAGCACGACAAGCAAGAGGTCTTTCGTCATATACATGGCAATTAAAACCTCCATGTGAAGCGCGATTAGCACTTTTTGTGTCTAGGAATGGGCAATAGTCACCGTCGAAATTACCCATAAGCTGATATGCGATAACTTGACTAGGACCATCTGATTTTTTATTAACACCGATTCCCAGTCTTGGAAATATGGTCACGCTGATTTGGCAATTTTTAGCTAGACTTTCAACTTGCTTTTTTTCTTCTGGCAAAAGAAGAACTCCTATTTTTCCGTAATCTACTGATGGATAGTATTGACGGTGTATACAGCAGTCAGAACAGTCTTGGACGCACTGAAATTCTCTAAGCATTTTGCAAATCAGCGTTATTTATTAAAGAACGCTCAAGACTATTATTTTCAAGTTCATTTAATTTTATAAATTTCACATCATAAATAGTTTTCATTCTTTTAAAGATATTAAGTTCAAAGGTTGGGTTGTTACTAGAATCATCCACACTATTTTCTAAAGTATTTTCCTTATCTGCAATTTTTTTTTCTAGGGATTTGTAAAGCGCAAATCGCAAAATCGTCTTTTCTTCAAAGTTCTTTTTGAACCTTAAATAATTTTGGGTCAGGGGACTTTTCTTGAAAAAGCCAATATTTTGCTTTGAAAGGAGATTCTTGCCTCTTTGATAAAGGATGAACCAATAATCATCCATTTCTTCTATGAATCTCAAAATTATCTGGTCATCTGGCCACCAATGGATATTCTCATTCCACGTCTTTATTGCAATTTTTCGGTCGGTATACAATACCAAAATATTCATAGTTATGTCTGTATATCTGTAGCCTATGCCCGCAAAGTGAGAAATCCATTTTTTCTCCATCGTATACAATTGAATGAAACCATAAAGTAAACTTATCGAACAATACATTTCATCCGGCTTGGGTCAACTCATCTCTATACGTATCCCATACGATGAAGTGTCTTATCTGATTATTAGGCAGAAATTTGAATATATTTACAACTTGCCTCAGAGGGATAACGATAAAGCTCATCATCGGCAACTGTTGTAATAGAAATAATTAACAAATAATTTAAAGTTTGAGTTATTGAATTTTCGCCGTTATTGTCAAGTTTTTTCTACAGCTTCAATATGGCATTCATGGCCCCTGTGAGATTCATTAAGATGTAAAGCCTCATCGTCTGTGATTGGAAACTTTTCATAGCTCAAATTTTTCTCGCCTTCCTTTTCTAAAATAATCTGTTTGCATTCATCACAAATTAATTGTAGGAATATCTTGCCCACGCCTAAAGTATTGTATCAAGGTTATTTAGACTATTCCCGGAAAAGTACCATCACATTGCTTTATTCTATTGATTTGACTGCTGGTTTATTCTTGTGCCTTAAGAACAAAAAGTAAGTTAGTAAAATAAAAACAATAGCAGTTGTCACATAGGCAATGTCGATAAGGATGCCTTTATCATTGATAATTGTGCAGGGGAACTCTCCATTAGAACAGCCCGTAACAAAAAAAATCAAATTCCATATTGAATGGGATAGTATGGCAAACCACCCTTTCCCGCTTATCCAGGTTCTTAAACTTCCAAAAATGGATGGTGTTACAAATAACCAGGTTAAATAAGCAAGACTATTGACTTGTACGCTTTGCGTATTTAAAATATGTAACGAAGCCCAAACGATACCTCCTGCAAGAGCTACAATATAGTTTCCTGTTAGGTAAAAGGGAATTCCAAAAAACAACGTCTCTTCAAAAGGACCTGCGGATATTACCGAAATGACTGATAGAGGTATAGTGGGCTCTGTGTATTGATTTACAACAAGATCAACTATCACCGAGCCTATTATCATGAATGCAAAACCGATTAAATGGTAAAACAGTATCATAATTGTCAGGTAATAGACTGAATTTCGTCTATACTTTGAAATCCATGAAAGTGGGTTAAAGTCAGTTTTCAAGTCAGCGAATAAAGGTCTTGATGATGACAATTACTGTGATAATGATGTGCAAAGTTGAAGATATTTACACGTTTGTCTTCTTAGATGCAAAGACTTCGACAGTCTTGCCTTACTAAATATTTTTTTCAAGTTCGCTTATTGTAGTTATGGGGAGAGAACACGCAAAGTCCTTACAAACAAAAGCAAATTCCTTACTATTTTTATTGATTTTATCTGTTATTTTTCCCTTAAAATAGGGATATTTTTCGAGCTCCAACAACTCGGCTTGATTTACAATTGCTGTAATTGCATTAGGAAGGAACC
This sequence comes from Nitrososphaeraceae archaeon, assembly GCA_035454925.1. Taxonomy (GTDB): domain Archaea; phylum Thermoproteota; class Nitrososphaeria; order Nitrososphaerales; family Nitrososphaeraceae; genus TA-21. The sequence goes on along the minus strand of DATIFZ010000112.1, from coordinate 45,844 downwards.
TTTTATTGATGTAGTTTCCAAGCTCCGAACGCCCATCCTGCTTTATCACGGAAATCTCAAGAGGTGTTTTAATTCGCAAATATATAGCTGAGAGTAATTGACCAAATCCAAATGGATTTCCGCCCGCTGCCTTTGACATTCTTTGAATCATCCGGTCCGCTTTTGAAAGGAAACCTTGATTTTGTGTGTAGTAATATAACTTTATCAAATTGGAAACTGCCACTGAATTTCCACTGGGAATCGCAAGATCGTAGTGATTCTTTGTCCTAACAATTAGCTTTTCATTGTCGTCAGGAGTAAAGAAAAAATCATTTGTTTCAATATCCCAAAAATGTTCAATCATTGAATTAGTATAGTCGATGGCTCTCTGAAGATAGTGTGGTTTCGAATCAACACTAAATAAATTGATCAAAGCCTCTGTATAGAAGGCATAATCATCAAGATAACCAGAAATCTTGGAAACATTATTGAAAACCCTATCAAGTCTGTTCCCATTTTTACTAAGATTATTTTCAATAAAACTGACGGCCTTTTGTGCACTTTCAAGATAACTTGAATTGCCAGTTGCTTTATAGCCACTGATAAAACCCGAGATCATTAAACCGTTCCAAGAAGTCAGTATCTTTTTATCAGTGCCCGGTTTAATTCTTTTGAGTCTGATTTGATAAAGCTCCTCCAATGAGGACTCAATATTTTCTTCTATCCATTCTTGAGCTTTAGAATATCTCTCAGATAACCTGGATGTGGATGTATACTTGTGTAAAATGTTCTTCCCTTCAAAATTACCCCCTTGGGTAACTCCAAATCGATCAGCAAATATCTCAAAGATATCCGGACTTAGGATCTCTTTGAGTTCTTTGTAAGACCATACATAGTATTTTCCCTCCTCGCCTTCAGAGTCTGCATCTTGTGAAGAGTAAAATGCTCCCTCATGTGACATCATCTCTCTTTGAACGAATCTGAGAATTTTTTGAAGCACGTTCAAATAGTTACGATTTAAGGTAATCGAGTATATCTCAGAATAAAGTACTGAGAGAAGAGCATTATCATACAGCATTTTCTCGAAATGTGGAACTAGCCATCTCTGGTCTGTCGAATAACGTGCAAAACCGCCTCCCACATGGTCATGTATTCCACCTGAATCCATCTTGTCAGCAGTAAAATGCACAAAGTCTCTGTATTTGGTGATGCCCGAATAATCATATGCCCTTAATAAGAATAGCAAATTTGAAGCGTTTGGAAATTTTGGTGCGCTGCCAAATCCTCCATACATATTATCAGCCAATTGCAACAGAGTAACAGCTGCCTCGTTTAAAATTGTATTTTCTAATTTGGTAATATTATCAGATACTATATCTGTAGATGAATTCTCTAACGCAGTAACGAACTCTTGACTAGAAGAAATAACTTCATTTCGTCTATTTTTGTATCCATCAGACAATCTTAATAATATTGTTCCAAATCCCGGTAAACCATGTCTGCTTTCGATAGGAAAATACGTTCCAATGTAGAAAGGTTTTTGGTCGGGAGTTAGAAACGCCGATAATGGCCAGCCTCCAGTTCCAGTATACATTTGACAGGCCCTCTGGTAAATATCATCAATATCAGGTCTTTCCTCTCTGTCAACTTTGATGCTAATATAATTTTCATTCATTATTTTGGCTATATCATTATCTTCAAACGATTCATGCGCCATTACATGACACCAATGACAAGAACTGTATCCAATACTCAAGAAAATGGGTTTGTCTTCTTTCTTTGATTTTTCAAGTGCTTCCTGATTCCAACCATACCAATCAACGGGATTATATGCATGCTGAAGTAGATAAGGACTAGTTTCATTGATTAAGCGATTGGGTCTCTTAAGCTCAGAACTATGGTTATCGTCCACATACGCTTAATCGAGAATATGATATTTAGACCCTTTCATTAATGGTTTGAAGATTATTACGGTAATTATATGCGGTACTATTTACGGTCATAATAAGCATATAATTATAATTTGGTAGTAAATATCAAGTAAATGATACGAATTCATAATAATAAGAAGGGACTAAGAGTTCTTGCAATTGCAGAGAGTTTTCGAAAGCACGACACGAAATCCATCTTGGCAGGTATCGTTATGCGACGTGATTTTGTGGTGGATGGGTTTGTATACACAGATACAACGATAGGCGGAAATGATAGCACGGACAAAATTATCTCCATTATTAAAAGTCTCAAAAGAAATGACATCAATTGTGTTCTTCTAGGAGGATTAATAATTAGTTTGTTCAATATTATAAATGGTAAACAAATTCATGAAAAAACAGGGTTGCCCGTGATAGCCATATCCTATAAAAAATCATTTGGCCTGACAGAATCGATACACGGAATTGATGAGACGCAAAAAATTATGGATTATTTGAGACTTGAAGATCGTAAACCATTAATGTTGTGGACTGGAAAAACAGTATTTGTTCGCCAATGGGGAGTAAGTTTTGCTGATGCTTCGAATTTGCTAAACACTCTAGTTATTCAGGGTGCCAAGCCAGAGCCACTCCGACTAGCAACTTTGGCGGCCAGAGCATGCAGAAATTATCGTAAATGAACCATCAAAGAATTTGAAACCCTGGACAGCCAGGAAGTCCGGATAGTTCATTAATAGTTAGATTCTTTTGACTTTGATACTGATTTTGGTGTGTAGCGTACATATGCATCATAGAAAATTTCGTTTCCATGACCTGTTACTGTATGCAAAAAAGAAATTTCAAGTACAACCTTTGTTTCATTTTCCAGGAAATTATTAATGTCTTGTTCAAGACCATGTGGTTCGTACGACCTGAAAAATTTTATCCTTTCCTTGGGCATTATTTGTTATAATGGGAATAAAAAAGCATTATATCAATATTATCAAATCCGCATTATTTCTTAAGTGTGATCTATTTTACGGGCAACTAGATCAAATATTTGTCAAGATCTCTATTATTTAGAGCCTAAGCTCTATTCAACAATTCCTTTTCTTTTTCCTTAACTATTGGTTTTATCTTATTCATGATTACGTGGTGAAAGTTCTTTGTATTTACATCAAGGGTGAAAATAATTACATAGCATAAATGATTTCTAGAATCAGTTATGGGTATTGTTATCCTCAACAATTTCTCATAGCTTGAACACGTATAATCGATCTTTCCTAATATTGACTGCCATCTAATCCTTGTATATTGCCTTGTAACTGCAGCTAGAGCATATTGTGCTGTTTGCTCATCATTTAACAAAGGTTTAATTCCTTTTCTTTCAGAGACGCCTAGAATTGTTCCATGATGGTCTACAATTGCTGCAAATCTAATGTTTTTATCAGTTTTAGTAATTGTTTCGCAGAATGATTTGAAGAAATTTGACACAGGTAAAAACTAAATTCTCGGTATAATAAATTTTAAGGAATCTAGAAAAATATTGTTAATGATTAATGACTTAGAGCAGATCGAAAAAATAAATAACATATTTTTACCACCTATAATTAAACAGGATGCGTGAATTGGCCTCTAGAAGAAAGCTTGCAATTGATCTGGATTCTGTTCTCGCAGATACGATGATTGTTTGGGCAGAGGAATTCAACAAGCGTAAAAACTCTAGGATAACTAAAGATGATATCGTATCCTGGGACATCTCAAAAACTCTAGATGTTTCTATAACTGAAGTTTCGGACATTTTCACATATATCTGGGACAAGAAGTGGAAAGATATACCCTCAACAGAACCGTCGATTGGTAATGTAGTGTTCAATCTTCACAATAAAGGCTTTAGAATCTCCATTCTCACCAAAAGATACCGAGCTTCCGTAAGCAATGTTATAAAATGGCTAGATTTACACAAGATTCATTGCGACGATCTCTTGTTTGTTTATGATGACGCTCCAAAGACAGACTATCCGTTTGATATCTTGATTGATGATGCACCTATCAATTTTAGCGAACTAGTTGAGCCTAGGATAGGAATTCTCTTTAACCAACCTTGGAACAAGAACTTTTCATGGCCAGTTAGAATTAATGCTCTGAGCGAAGTGATTAATATAATATGATATAATTGTAGGGCTAAATATCGTAAACCTGGAAAATTTTCAATTACTGCTTTTGAGTCACGATTCATTTTACTCCCATTTTATCAGATTCAATAATTAATACACACAACAGGGTATTTCTGAAAATAACAAACGCTAATTCATTCGTATTTGTAAATCTAGACTACTGAAGAAATGTTAAGTATCATTTTAGTTAATGGCATGTTAAAATGGCTGAACCCGATATTATTAGTAGCAATAGACTATATTCTGGCAAAATATCGCTCAGATTGGACAAGTATCGTATGGGTAATAAGATCCTTGAAAAAGAGATAGTAGAACATCAAGATTCAGTAGGAATAATTGCATTAGATAAGAAAGACAATATAATATTAGTAGAACAATTTAGAATTGCAACCAGGAATAATCTACTCGAAATTCCAGCAGGCAAAATTGAAAATGGTGAAACTCCTGATAAGGCTGCGCTGCGTGAGATGAATGAAGAGATAGGTTTCTCTGGAAAATTAACACCACTATTCCAATGCTATTTAGCTCCTGGATATGATACCGAGAAAATGTACTTCTTTCTCGCATCAGAACTCGAGTTATTAAAAAAACGACTGCCACAAGATGAAGATGAACAAATTAAGGTTAGAAGAGTGAAATTGAGCTCTGCTCTGGAAAAATGCCTTTCAGGACAAATAATAGATTGCAAAACTATCGCCGCAATTATGATGGTATTGAAAATCAAAAAGAAGATGTGAGTGCAACATCGCCACCAAAAGGTATGAATGAAAAGTCTATAAAACAAGGATGATAATCTTTCATTATGTCTCAAATGAGGTACAAGAAATTATCTGGAAATGAATTAGATGAAATCGTGCGGAATATGAAAGGATGGGAATTAAAAGACGAGAAGTTGCAAAAATCATTTAAATTTACAAATTTCGTTGAAGCGTTTGGATTCATGACGAGAATTGCCCTTGAAGCGGAAAGAATGAACCATCATCCAGAATGGTCAAATGTCTATAACCATGTGACAATTAAACTGAGTACGCACGATGCTGGTGGAATAACAGATCACGATATCAAACTAGCAGAAATTATTGATGATACTAATCCAGAGTAGAATTAGCCAGTCAATCTTTAAAACAGTATATCAAACACTGTCAGAGTCATTGACATTAACTAGTAACACTTCATTCATTAACCAGTCGCAAAACTTCTTCAAATTTTCGTCAATGGTACACCAGAGATGTATGGAACCAGGCAATATCTCTATCCTTCCTTTATCCATTAATATCTTGAGTCCTTCTTTACCTTCATACATATAGGCATCCTGTGGGGTAACATTTCCTAAAAATTCAATTGCCTTTTGTTTGATAATTTCTCTAGGTATTGGGAACCTTTTTCGGAACTTGTCTACAACCAGGCCCAAATTTTCTGTGCCATAATTTTCTACATCATAAATTTTTTTTCTATCTGGAAAATGTATATTTAAGCTCAGATTATGTCTTGAGCCTGTAAATTCTGCGATTTGATTCGTCAATTTATATGCAACATTAGGACTTTTTTTTAGTGATTCTCGAATTTCTTTATCGTGGTATTTAATATTAAATAACAACTCTGAATGCAAATTGGTAAAACTCAATGAGAATTAAAGACGTCGAACTTTATATTATCGTTCTGAACATCATGCTTCTCAAACAAATGATTCCTTTGCGTTAGATTGGTTTAGTAAGTGTAGCCTAATGACATTGGTAGAACCTAGAAGACACTTATATCCTGATTAATTATATTATGAGAACAACCCATGTTTGCTACAGATTCCAGTTCCGAACGAGCTACAAGCATCGAAGATTATCAAAATACCTGTATGGAGTTTATAATCGACATTAATCGGGATTATAAAGATTGGGTCGATAGATATCAATTAAGTAACGATGAAATTACCAAAAGAAAAAATTCCATTGATAGTGTTGTCAAGACCACTAATGAGTGGATACAAAATTACTGTAATACAATAAAGAAAGTAGACATTGTGATGAATGATGGCATAAATAAGATGGCAGAAAACACTGCAGGTTATCCATTTGAATTTGAAGTTTATGTTAATACTGAAAAAAGATATGTAAAGCATTCTGTTGGTACTATACCACTGAGGGTAAACGCTATTCCACAAGAAGGACGAATGATTAGGATGGGCAACTATAGTAAAAATGAGTTATTTCTTATCGCATCAAGCTCTCCGGTATCTTATACAGTAAGTAAGGAAAGTATGAATACGGTTGATATCCTGGACGACTACATAACTGTTGATGCATCAAAATCTGAAAAGGGTGATATTATTTCCATCACAATCATTGTTGAAGAAATAAAAGACGATTATGTCTCTGAAAGCAGAGGATATTCTACTGTTATCAAGATCATTTGAGTTACCAATTAAAGAGAAAAAACAATCATATCTATGATAAAGGGTCAATAAATAATTTGGACTAAAATTTATTGCACAAGAGCGTAATAACTCCCTAATTTCTGGATTTTTAGTTATGACTTTTATTCAGAATAATGCACTTGGGGCAAAGAAACAGTTAAAATAAGCAATATTTTTTCCATCATTAGGTGCGCTGCGACGGTCGTCCAGTTTGGTCTAGGACATCAGATTGCCAATCTGGTAACCCGGGTTCAAATCCCGGCCGTCGCATTTGTTTTTATTGTTCAATGTAACCATTTTTTCCTCCTTTTATAATGCCAATCATTTGATTGTAGGCATTCATGGCGTTATCTTTTTTTGGAAGTTGAATAACAAGTAGGTTCCCTTCAGAAACAGTTCCTGTGGTAGAAGGTGCAATTGCAATCATTCCCGTATTTGCCAAAGCTTCAAAAAATTGTGGCATTTCATTAGCATATAAAAGGTAATTTTCGTCAAAATCATAATCAAGGTAAGTCATCAAAATATCTACAAAAACGTGTTTTGTATCATGAAATAAATCTAATAATACGTCTACAGCCAGTTTTTTCCCAGCAACTTTTTTAATTATTTCATCATATCTTTTAGAATCGATATGGATACAAGGGATTGGATTTCCGTTATAGTCAATTAATGATGCATCGTATCTGTGCAAATTGTTTTTGAAATCTTCCAATGTGTTGAAAAATCTCTTGGGCATAATATGGAATACGGTTAGTCATTTGAAGTTATTTATTCATTAGTTCATTACCTCATTAGTTTTTAACTACTTTAATGGCTGAGATTCAGACGCCAACGCAAATCTCAACCAAATTGATAGAAAAGAGATGGTCAGTTACCCTAGTGCTTTCATCATCTAAGTAATCAGCAAAGAGTAATCTTCATCCCATTGTCAATACTTGAAAAAGTGAACTATTAAGATTACCCTTGATGTAAAATTCTTGATAATGGGTAATCAGTTGTATTACACCATAATTTAAATAAAAAAAATATGATAGTTTTTCATGTCGTCAGAAGAATTAGTTTTAGAAAAGATACTCTCCACCGGTTCTAATGGAATAAAAAAGTCCGACTTAAAAAGGGAATTTACCTCATTTGACCTCGACCAGACTCTAGAGAATCTCATCAATAATGGAAAAGTATGTGTTGATAAAAAAGGAGCGGCATATTATTGCTGGACTGCAGAAGTATATGTCAAGCATCTGAATAGCGTCGATCCAAAGTTTAGAATTTTACTTGACCGAATAAAAATCATTGAAAGGAAACTAGACACTCAATCAAACAGTGTCAAAGATGCATTAAACGGCCTGATAGAAGTCCTAAAGAGTGAAAATTCCGAGTTACCTAAAGCACTTGTCAATCTTGACAATTTCAAAATCGAATTTGATACCATCTTATCTAAATCAACTAGCTCAATAGGTTGGATCGAGCTAGGAAACGTAAGAAGTGAGCTAAGCCAAAAATTTGATTTAAACAAAAATGAATTCTACGAACTTGTAGAACAGCTAGTAAACTCATATCAAAATGAATATGAACTATCAACTGGAGGAAGCGAAGGTCTAATTCTGAGAGGCCTACTCCATGGCTATGTAAGAGGGATATGAGATTGTATCCCTACGGTCTAAAATTAAATCCATATCCTAGCAGTCCTACCCCCTCATATAGCGACTGTCAAATTCTTGGCGGAATGACTCACAAGGATGCGAGAGAGGCCATAGTTACATGCATTTCTGATTTGTTTGCAAAAGTGAATGGATCAAACCCAACGGACAAAGATTTCAGATTGATAACCATGATTCAGGATGTGGGCTCAGGCAAAACCCACCTTGCATATCACATTAAAAGTATGCCAGACTTGGCAGAGAAAACCGTAACTTCCTATGTTGATCTTTCCCAAGTCTCACCTAGAGATATTCAGAACATTTACGATTCAGTCTTGGGAGGTTTTAGTCACGATGACATTGAAGGTTTGAGAAGAAATATACTTTATTTTTTATGCAATAAGGCTGATAGTAACGGTAGTTCGGTACGAAAGGCACTTAATTATGGCTTTATAGATAGTTTGAGTGGTAACAAGAACCTCAAACGGAGGGCAGAAGAAATCCTACAAGGAAAACAGAAACTAAATTTTGAACATGTGCCAAAACTACTTGCCTCCGATTTTTCAGAGATTGAGATTGAAATTATCAAATCGTTAATAGAGGATAGATTGAGTAACGATGTCTCAAAAATTAGGTCGCTTGAGGGTGTGATAAACAGTTTAAGAGCATTAGCCGATATGAATTTAAAGTTATTGAACAAGATAACAATATTTCAATTTGATGAATTTGATTCCAAAACAGAGTCATTAGAATTTATTAAAGCCATAATTAATGCTCACATACCTTCTTCGATACTAATGTTGATACTAACTCCGTCGTCATATGAGGAGATCAAGAAAGGAAATCCATCCGTTTTCGATCGGATGGAAAAAGCAAATTACAAAATAGATCTTGCTGGTTCTAATACACTTGGTGAATTAAAGGACATTATCTCAGAGTATATACGACATTATGATAACAACAAACAATTTTCGCCCAATCTTGAGAGTGATCTTGCCAGTAAGATTAATTTGCTGTATGACGAGTTTCCAGATTTTAGGAATGTAAGATCAATGTTGAACATCTTTTATCACTCGACGGAAGAGGCGTCAAGACGTGGGTCATTTGTAATAGATGAGGCAATAATTGACGATACCATAAAGAATATCTATCCTGGTTCTAAAATAAGGGGGAGCTTAATGAATGTGCCGTTATCTGATTTCATTCAGATAAAAAAGAACGTTAGCAATATGCAAGCAATTGAGCCTAACGTTCGTGAAGCAGTTAGAAACCTACTAACATTAACAAATTATGAGGGTTACGTAAATGAATTGAATTTTGACAATCTTGTTGGTGAGGGAATAGATTTAACTTATAATGACAGTTATGGATCGAAAATAGCAGTATCGGTAGTCATGGGGGATGAGCCATCAAAAACTCAAGCTCAAATTTCAAGTGCATCAAAATCACTAAACATTGTAGACAAACTTGTTGTGTTGACGAGTAGTAATAATCGTACTTTCGGGGGTCCATCTAGAAATGGGAATAACGCTGCGACGGTTGTTAATATGGACAATGCGAAAATTGTAGACTTGATATATTTCAATAATAAGTATAAAAAACAGGAGATACTGAACGATGATCTTGAAAGAGCAATAACTCTAGCACGGTCAATTAAATTATGTTGATCTCAATGGGTTAGGTTAATTCCGCCTGGAAACATTACATCTTCACGCGAGTACTTCTATGGTACCAAATATTGGAAAGTGATCACTGTAACCTGTGGCTGGTAGTCTATGTTTGGGGATACGGCCCGCGTTATTCCTTAAATATTCATAAGTCATGGGAATTCCCCTCTGAGCCGGGTGATATCTTTCGGGGTCTTTTGGTACAAAATAGTCATTTGAAAGATTCTCTCCAATGGTTAGTCCCTCATTGAACACTCTCACATTTTGTAGATTCATTTTTAATTTTTGTATACCCAGCAAGAGTCCCCTTGAGATCATGAATTGGTCAAAGAGATTAGTAGAATTATTTCGCCAATGGTAATAGCTAAAACCAGAAATATTCCACATGCAATTGTAAAGTGGCGTCGTGTGCTCTAGGTAATGTTGTTTGTCAGTTTTCTCTCTATCTGTATTTCGGAGAATCTCCAAGACTTCATTTAATTCAGTGTATACGTCTCTATCATTCTTAGCCCGAAGATATTTAGATATACTCTTGTCAAACGGATCATCATTAAAATCTCCCATTAAAAGTACGTTTTTGTTCCAGCGATCATTAATCATGTTAGTATATCTTTTGTCAGAAAGAATATCATGTGGCAAATATTTGAGCTCTGCAAATGGAATTTTTAGTAAATCATCCACAATTTTCCCACAATTTTCTGCTACCATACATCTTGAAAATTCAGTATCGTACTGATCAAATCCATCTTTCTTCCCTCTTCTAGAAGGCCAGTGATTGACCAAGACCAAGAGTTCTGCATTATTTTGTTTTACTCGTAATTTAGCCAAAAATATATCCCTTGTTGGGTATCTAAAATTTATTCTGAATGATTTGGTTTCAACACAGTCAAAAACATCCTTCGCATATACCAAACAGGTATCAATCCCTCTTATGTCAGAACCATCAATGTATTTTGCTACTTCAAAATAATCTGGCCGTACTTTCTCACATAGATCTCTTGCGAGTTTTTCTGATTCGATCTCACAAAAGCCAATCAGATCAGGAGGATTACCATTATTCATAATCTTCAAGGGTTTGCTGAGATTCTCTATCTTTTTATCGAGGACCTCTCGTGTCCATCCTTTTTCGGGAATAAACTCAAGATCAGTTGCAATTTCTCCAGAGTTAACATCAAAAAGATTTTGCAAGTTCCAAAAAGCGACACTAAACTCCATTAAACTAATTCTATTAGATTATCTAAATTAGCATTTCTATAATCCCCTGGTATCTACTTAATCAATCTCTGACAATACTCTGGAACTACTAATAATATTGGATAAAGATTCTCACTGAACTAAAGACTATGTTAGACGTTTAGTTTTGCTAATCGTTCTTTTACGACATCTTCAAAGTCTTTGTCATCGAATAAAGAGGAGAATTTTATTTTGTGTTTAGCTTGCAAGTTGTCTTTTCCGCCTCCTCTATCAATTATGGCTACAACTCCTAACATATGTTTCCACTTTGATTGCAGAGCTTCAATTGCCTTTAGAACTGATTCACCTTTTGTGATAACATCTTCAACTACGACAACTGGTTCCAAAACATTTCCTTCTATCATATTTTGCATGCCGTGACCTTTTGGTTGTTTTCTAACAAAAAACCAACTAATGTTGTCATGCTCAAGACTTTCCCTTGATATTGCAACTGATATAGGAATAGCACCAGTTTCAAGACCGCCCACTGACTTGACTGGTCCCATTTTGAGCATTTCTTCTAGCATCAGAATTCCTGTTAGCTTTAACCCTTCGCTATAGGATAGAACTTTCTTTAAATCGTAATAATGATTGGTTTTTTGGCCACTTGAGAGGGTAATTGGTTCACGTCTAACAACGAGAGCTTTGTCTATTATAAGCTCCTTCAATCTGGCTTTCTCATAATCAGGAGCCATCAAATATCAGATACCCTGCTAGAATATAAATTAGACATCAGGATCCTTTACTCCATCTTGTATTATTTTAGAGCTGAGCTTTTTCATTTGTTTTGACCTCGAAATATCTTTTTATTATATTAAATACGAATCTGTAGTTTAAGATTGAAAAACTGCCGTTTTTTTACCAACATATTGCCGCTAATACTAGTGGGGTTTTTAATGACGCTGTTATCTGTTCTCTCATACGAACATAATGTTGTTTCAGGCATCTCCACAAAATCAACTGAAAACAAGAAAACAGGTGATAAGGCAATAATTTTTATTTTCTCTGATGGTCTAAAAAGCCAGTTCACAAATGCAAAACCAATTCTCGATAAATATGGATTCAAGGGCACATTTGACGTAGTCTGCAACTATGTTGGAAAAAAAAATGGATATATGGATTGGAATGAAATAAAGACCTTACACGATGATGGTCATGATATTGGTTCGCATAGTATGTCTCATGTTCGCCTTACAGAACTGTCGAAGGCTTCAATTGAATACGAAGTCGGAAAATCAAAAAAATGCTTGGATGATTACGGAATAGACCCAAAGAGCTTTGAGTATCCATTTAGCACCGGCTCAGATGATAAAACCATAGTCGATATCGTTGCAAAACATTATGATTTTGCGACCAGAGGTAATGATCCTCTCATGTTTCTAAGATGTGACGGAATGAAGCAGTATGCCCAAAAGGATTGTAAATCCTTTACCAATAATGGTACCCCAACATATACCAACAGATATTCTATTAGGAATTGGAGCCATGATTTTGAAATTGTGGAGAATTCTTACAGCGATTCACAGGCATTGCAAAGATTCATTGAAGTTGTGAATAGTCAATTAAAGTACAATAAAAACGGAAAAATAAATGCGATTCCGATTATTATGTATCATGATATTGGTGGAGAAAAAACTTCTGTCACTGATATTGATCTCTTCCAAAAGGAAATGAAATATCTTCATGATCACAAATTTAACGTGATAACCATGTCGGATCTTTCATATGATGAAAAAGATAATAATCTATATGTAAAAGACCTTATACCTGAAAAGGAATTGGCAGTTGAAAATGTTACCACACCAGTAATAGCACCAACAGTAAATGTGACAACAAATGTTACCACACCGGAAATACCTACGGGAGGTAATCCAATACTTGAAGCCCTAAAGCAACTATTCGGATTAAAATAGGCGATGCTAGAAAAACAAAACAATTCAATGAACATGTTAAGGCAACATATAAGGAGCCTTGGTAAATCATCGATTTATTTTTAAATTGTTCCTTTATTTCTCAAAATAAATATTAATTGAACAATTTTGGATCCAATTTGTTAACAATTCGATTCCCGACGATGGGGTATTTCCTATTACAATTAGAAGGGCTAAATTCTCCATTGTAATTATGAATTGATATTACCATTCAGTAATTCTATCCTGCATTTAGAACAATGTCGAATGTTCCAATATAGAACTCTCCTTGTTTAGTTATGTTGACCATTAACTGTTCTCCGCTATTTTTTTGAATCAAACCATCCGTTGAGGCTCTACTATAAATCATATCTCTTTCGTTTGTTGTCTGAGGAGGACCGTGATTGTCGTAGGGACTTTGTTTATGCACTTGTTCGTTGATGGAATTATTGAAATACAACTGTGATGTCCACTCTAAGGTCTTCTCCGACCCGTTAAAAGTGCGAACCTTATCATGAATGTGAATTGCTCTTCCTTCATACCATCCTGGATAAATTGTGGTGAAATGAACGGTCCCATTATTATCTGTCACTTGGTATCCACGTAAAAAGTTCTCTTGCGCAGTTCCCATATATTTTACGGCTGAATATACACCTTGATAATTAGCATGCCAAATATCCACTTTTGCTCCTCTAAGAGGAACGCATGATCCATTATCTACATCGTAGACGTGAATTACTAGGCGCAACGGTATGCCTAGTTCTACTGAACCTTTAGAAGTATCTGATCTTATGTCATAGCGATTAGGCATTCCATCGACAAAATAAGGGCCTTCGGTCTGTTGTGGAGTTCCATTCAAACTAACTGAGGCAGGTGTAAGTGAACATGTGCCTGATGTTGAAGCATTTTTTTCGATTGCAGATAGCCCTGGGGGGAGACCAAATTGTGCGGGTATAATTGATAAGGTATGATCTTCAATTGGATTTGGTATTTGTCCGAAAGATTTTGACAGATTATCAAATGATATTTGCATTAAAAAGAGCGCTAGAGAAAGAATTGATAGTGTGGATATTATTAAAATCCGCTTCTGTTTTATGTGTTTTGGAATTTTGATCACCATAGTACATTCTCCAATATGTAAAACCAAGGTGAATCAAAGTTAAAATGCATTACATTTTCTCTTCTGCTATTGACTATTATCACTTATCCCTTTCGACCCTCCTGCGAAAAGAGGATTCAAGGACCTGTAAAATTCTATGCAAATGTCCTAAAGACGCATCTCAAGTTTGTATACCACAAATGAACCTAAATAATGAGTGAGTATTATGCTGAGCCGGTATTTGACCTATTATTTGATAAGGCATATACATAATTAATCATAGTATATAAGAAATATGGGTATTGTAAAAACAATGATGTTGTAGATGAGGTCTACCAGTAACTCAGTTTTTGACAAAGGATCGGATAATTATGATTTGGCTTGCAGGGAAATAGGTAGTAAACTAGGTCAACTTCAAGAATCTTCACTAAAAAGCATTTCTTCATTTATAAGGAGTACTTCATCCAAATATCACTTATCAAAAACTCCCAATTTTCGCGATATTCTAAAGCATTTACCAATTGATAGTAATATTAGAAAAACGATGATGGTTAAGCCTGTCAAGACCGCCTCAGGCGTACTAATTATTGCAGTCATGGCAAAACCATATGATTGCCCCCATGGTAGATGCATCTACTGCCCGGGCGGTAAAGAGGTTAACGTACCATTAAGTTATACCGGGAAGGAACCGGTAACACGATTGGCGCAGAAATTCGGTTTTGATCCCGGAAGCCAGATTGTCTCCAAATTAAATCAAGAATATTTAAGAGGTCATAATATTTCGAAGATAGAATTAGTAATTGTAGGTGGAACCTTTCCTTTTATGCCATCGGATTACCAACGAAATTTTGTAAAAGAATGCTATGACGCATTGAACGGATCTAATTCTACTTCTCTTCCACAAGCACAGAAACTCAATGAAGTAAGTGACATTCGTTGCGTGGGATTTACCGTGGAAACCAAACCAGACTACTGCAAAGAAACGCACATTGATTTGATGCTTGAACTAGGTATTACCAGGGTGGAAATTGGTGTTCAAACTTTAAGTGATAATGTTTACAAAAATATTAACAGAGGTCATAACGTCGATGATGTCTATCAATCATTTCAAATTGCCAAAGATTCTGGATACAAAATTGTAGCTCATATGATGCCTGGATTGCCCGGTTCGGATCCGCAAAAAGATCTTTTAGATTTTAATAAACTATTTGATGACTCTCGCCTAAAACCTGATATGTTGAAAATTTACCCTACATTACTCCTCAAGAATACTGGTTTGGCAAAACTGTATGAAAGAGGTCTTTACCAACCATATTCTGACGATGCTTTTACCGAGTTACTTCTTGAAATAAAAAAAATAGTTCCTCCGTGGTTAAGAATAATGAGGATTCAACGCGAAATAGAATCGGATGATATTCTGCATGGGTATAAAAGTAGTAATATCAGACAGATACTTCAACAAAAGTTGAAAGAACAGGGCTTACAATGCCGTTGTGTTCGGTGTAGAGAAGTGGGAATAAAAAAATTAGCAAACAACATGAATATCAAGATAACATCCAATAGAATCGACTATGATTCTTCAAAAGGAAAGGAAATATTTTTGAGTCTAGAGGATAATGATAATAAGTTATTGTTCGGATTTCTGAGATTGAGAAGATCAGCAATGCCACATAGACATGAGTTGATTGACAAGAACGGAAATCCTGCAGCTGTTGTTCGTGAACTGCACGTTCTCGGCCAGATGGTTGATGTTGGTAACACTAATGAATTATTGGCAACGTCATTCCAACACAAGGGCTATGGTTCTAAATTACTAGGTATTGCTGAAAATATCGTCAAAAATGAATTTGGATTGGATTCTATTTCGATAATTAGTGCAATAGGAACAAGAGAGTATTACAGGAAATTCGGATATAAAATGAATGGACCATATGTATCAAAGGATTTGTAATAACATTTGAAAAGAGAAATAATTGGAAGAGGAACTTGGATTGATAAGATAGCTTCTACAATCCTTGATCGAGAAAAAAATATCGGAAGAAAAGTGGATTTGGTTCCAGTTGAAAGCGGCCTGGGAGCTTCTGGTTTTCCACATATCGGGAGTCTTGGCGATGCCGTGAGGGCATATGGTGTCTCACTTGCAATAAAGAATTTAGGGTACAACTCAAAGCTAATTGCGTATTCTGATGATTTGGATGGACTGAGAAAAATCCCATCTGGTCTACCGGAGTGGTTAAGTGATTATATTGGCAAGCCTGTGTCAAGTATTCCCGATCCTGTAGGCCAGTGTCATGATTCGTATGGATCTCATATGAGCAGCCTATTGCTTGATGCATTAGATAAACTTGATATAGAATATGAATTTTTGAATGCTGCCAAAGTCTATGGCAGTGGAATGTTAACTAACGAGATAGATTTGATTCTATCAAACGCTTCCAATCTGGGTAATAAAATAGAAGAAATAGTTGGTCAAACGAAATATAAGGAATCACTTCCATATTTTCCCATTTGTGAATCATGTGGGCGTCTTTACGTGGCACACGCCGAAAATTACCTTATAGATGAAAAGAAAGTAAGGTACACTTGTACCGGAACCAAATTAGGTAACAATGATGTAAAAGGGTGCGGTTATACTGGTGAAATTCCTATATCTTTGGGAAATGGAAAACTTGCTTGGAAGGTGGAATTTGCCGCAAGGTGGAGTGCTCTTAGTATCCGATTTGAAGCTTACGGAAAAGACATAATGGATTCGGTAAGGGTCAATGACTGGGTGTCCGACGTCATACTAAAGTATGCCCATCCATTGCATGTAAAATATGAGATGTTTCTTGACAAAGGAGGCAAGAAAATAAGTAAGTCCACAGGTAATGTACTGACACCCCAAATATGGTTACGTTATGGTACTTCCCAATCATTATTGTTACTTTTATTCAAGCGAATTACCGGCACCAGACAAATTGGGACTGATGATATTGCGACCTTGATGGAAGAATATGACTATTATGAGGATCTCTATTTTGGTAAAAAGAAGGAAGAAAATGAAGATCGGCTCTCTAAAATAAGGGGAATATATGAGTATATCAATCATCTAAAAACCGACGATAAATCACCACAACATGTTCCTTATATGTTGATGGTCCAACAGGCATCATTTTTTTCGGGGCCTGATCGAGTAAAAAAGGTCTTTGAAAGGTTGTTAAAATACAAAGTGGCAGTTGAACTAACCCAGGACTTGCAGCAGAAAATCCAGCTAGCATGTAACTGGTCTGATGACTACATCTCGACGGATAAATTTGACGTTGTTTTGACTGATAAGGAAAAGATAATAGTAAAAAATATAGTAGATAATCTCGAAACCGCAACAACTCCAGAGAACAATCTTGATGCAGAAAAAATTCAACAATTGATATATGAGACTTCAAAACACCACGAGGAGCAACCAAAGAAGATATTCAAATTATTCTACAGGATGTTGATAAACGCCGATAGTGGACCAAAGTTAGGTGGATATATTTCAGACCTCGGATTGAATAAAACGCGTACTATTCTTCATTCGTATGTTTCTTGAAAATGGAACATCGTGAAGTATCTGCTATACTTCTATAATTATGAGTGTGACAAAAAAGTCTTTGTCTTCAAATCAAAAATACTGATGGTTTTGTTTCCTACGACATATACGCTGTTACCGCTTTGATCAAGCTCCATATCATAATGAGTCCAAATTCTCCAGCCACTGCGACCTATGTAAAGTTTCAATATCGATTGGAATTTTGTGTTTTTTCTATAAAAACAATGGTCTAAACTATTGTTGTAATGTCATAAATATCACTAGCGCATACCCACAAATCTATATAAAACTTCTATTTTTACCTGGATATTTATCTTTAATGGTAACGATTCAAAAGATAGTATTTAGAATCCGGACGGCGGATATTGAAGATGCAGGAACTGATGGAGAGGTATACGTTGGTTTTTGTGGCAGAGAGTTCCATATCGGAACATCATATGAAGATTTTGAGTGTGGTGCAGAACGGGCTTACTCGGCGGGTACTGGTGTTGTAGCAGGTGAAGTAAACGTAGGCAATCCTACATTGAATAATCCTAGAGCCTTTCCTCCGATAGATTCAGAAGATATTAGCCTATACCCTGTCTATGTTCATTTCGAACCTGTGGGCAGGTATCATCACTGGTATCTGCAATATATTTCTGTAAGTGCGGCAAGTGCTGAATACAAAGCACTTGAACCAGAAGAGGACGCTACAATCTACACAGTTTTGGGATACAAATCTGGGAATTGCCCTTACCTACATCCCTCACGAAGCCCCAGAGGACCCGGATAAATTAAGATTATTTCATTACTAGAAGAAAGGGGTTGAAAGTGACACCTAAATTTAGAAATTCTAACTGCGACCCATCTCACATTTATTAGTATTCGGTTCTAGGATATTATAAGATTTTCGAGAGTTTGGGATTCAACGTGGCAATAATAATAAAAAGTGAACTGATGCAGTAAATTTATGGATTTGGAAACAATAGTAGAATTAATTGTAATGAACTGGCTAGGGATTTTTTCTCTTATTGCAACAGTTATCATTGCATTACTAACAATCAATTACCGCAATAAACAACATCAAATCAACGGTCTCCTTGATGCTTTCAAAATATTGAATAGTAGAGAGCATCGAATTTCCAGAAGGAAAGTTTACGAGTTATACATTGAATATGAAAAAAATAAAGATGTGGGGATATTTGATAATATTCCTGAAGTCGTAGATGTAAGGGCGGACTTCGATGTAATAGGTACATTGGTAAAATCCGGAAATATTAATGAGAAACTATTCCTAATAGAATACGGACCCCTCGCATATAGATGTTGGAAATATCTAAGAAAACATGTAGAGGCTGAAAGAAAGAAAAGGAAATTTGATCCCTTTATGAAGAATTTTGAAGATCTTGCTAAGAAGGCGGACAAATTTTGGTCCAAGAAAGGCCATGATTTATCTAGAACCCTGTTATTTCCCTCGGAAAATGTAGCGCGAAGTTAGATATTCTAATTACGAACCATCTGGAACCATTTCACACTCCTCGGGACATCAGTTACTACTTCCTAGGTACTTTTGCAAAATTGAATTTTAAAATTTCCAAAACAAATTCTTCCAAGAATCTTGACTCATACGAAACTAAATTCATTGATATTAGCCCACATAAAATCCAAAAAGTGTTTGTGTATTTTAGAGGCAAAGTCTACTCCTCTAATGGTATGGATACGGCATCGCCTTCCTTTGATTTGTCCAAAATTTTGATAACACCTTTAGATTGAGGATTGTCCAGGTCTGAAAAGTAAAACGTTCCTTCTGATTGAAATTGCTGATCAACCATACCATTAGGTAAAATAAGGGAGTTCAATAATGCATACTCGGATTTGGAGTCCGACCCGACTGTTATACTATGATCAGAATTATCTTGATTGAGCCAAACGATTGTGGAACCAGCAGTTAGTGTTACCTTATCAGGAACAAATGTAGTTTTGTTATTTTCACTTTTGATTAGAACATAAAAAACTTTAGATCCATATTTGTCTTCCATTGTTTGATCGATTATTGGAGAAATATGCTTCCCCTCATTATTGTTGTTTGATTGTTGATTTTTAGAATCGGATTGAAGGTTGCTTTCTGACCCGCCATCATCACCACCATCCGAACCGCCATCATCACCACCATCCGAACCGCCATCATCACCTTTATCATGTCCTTTACCATTATTACCATTGTCGCTTCCACCTCCATCAGAAGCATTATCTGATTTTGCAAGAACTTCACTGCTTAGTGAAAATGGAGATGAAGTAACTGATAATGATAGAGTGAATAATATCAAGAAAAGAAAGAGAAAATTTGGCTTCCTAAAATAATTCATATATAACTCGTCACTCTAAATTATTTCAAGTTTTCTAAAGATTTATTTAATTAAACTTTGGGAAAATGCCCAAATTGTATTCTAATTAAACTTTCTCAAGAAATGAAATCAATATCTGTTTTGGAAAATCGTTTAGAAAATTAGATAACTCTGCTGAATTTCTGGGCTTCCGCAAGAGGTGAACCTGTTGTCTTGGATGCTGCAAACTTCATCCGCGCTTTTAATCCTGACTTTATTCAATCCATTTATCATTCCATATCATTCTCAAAACATATAGGCAAGACCATCATTGTAGTATTGAGAGGTCGGATTTAGATTGTCACTGGATTTTAAGAAGATGATTGAGATACTCCTTGAACAGAAACCAGATATAAATTTAGAACAGTTAAAAGAGCTAATAGAAGAAAAAAAGAGAAAGATAGGCGCTGGTTACTTGACTGACCAGGGCGCTCTCTTTCTTGTAGCAGCCGATTTAGGCGCATCATTTGATAATGTCCAACGTTCAAAAAGAGGAATCAAAGATCTTTACATCGGCGCAAGGGATCTGGATTTGATAGTACGATTTCTTGGCGCCTATCCAATAAGGGCTTTTACAAAAAAAGACACAAACGAGAGGATTGAAAATAGAACAATCTCAGTTTATGATGCAGGAGGAAGCATAAAGGTAAGGCTTTGGGATAATCTGACCCATGTCATTGAAGAGAATGGAATAAAGCCAGGGGATTTGATACAAATAAAAAACTGTTATGTAAAGAGTGCCCTCAACGGAAAACCAATATTAAATATTGGTGAAGGAGGGGATATAGTTGCTTATAGTGGTAACGATACTACTATCCCAGATCTAGATGGAATCACATCAAATGTTGATAGTGTCCGATCAGAAAAGGAAAATGCAGTAATATCCGGAATAGTGAGTTCTATTCCAAGGATAATCGAATTTTCTGACTCAAGAGGGGAAAGGAAAAAATCATTACAAACAATGTTATCTAATGAGACAGGCGACAGAAAGTTACGTGTTGCACTTTGGAATATTGACGAAGATAATTTGCCCAAGTTTTTTCAAGTAAACCTGCCAATCAGAATCATTGGGGCGCGAATAAAGGAAGGTAACCCGCAATACGGGAACGGTGATTTTGAGATTCATGGCGACGAAGGCACTGTAATTGAATTAAAGGAAAGTCCTCAGGATTATGAGGTGCATTCGATTCGAATTATCTCCGACGGAAGACCTGAAAATGAAAGTGTCACTTATATTGGAATTGATAAGAATAAAAACTTGGTTTATGTTACCTTGGAGGGACTAAAAACAGACAAGGTGACTTCGAATTCTGTAATAGACTGTATTCCAAACAGAATATTTGGAAACATGGTATTTCTTAAAGAAGACTCATATTTAGAACTCGTAGAAAATGATACATTTCCTAGAGTGGAAGAATGTATTTCCAAAATAAGGGAAATTCAAACAGTTGGCAACTCCTACATAGTAGAATCAATTGTTCTACAACAGCCAAATAGTACACAAGTGAATACGAAGAATGGGGAGCTGGTTTCCGTTACTGATACTTTAATTGGGGATGATACAGGTGAAATTAGGCTAGTTGGTTGGAGGGATAGCAGCTATGATCTTGAAAAGTTGAAAGTCGGCGACAGAATAAGGGTTATGGGAGCTGTCCTAAATACTGGCAGGGAAGGAAAAGTAGAATTGACCTTGAGAAAAGATTCGTCAATTAGTAACCTTTTGTAATTAATTACAACACTCGTCCAGTAGATTTATTACATACTTTGGATGATCGACTATAATATTCCAATGATTTTGTTACTCATTGACTGTGAGGCTAACAAGTATTTGCTAGATTATTTGAGTGGATTATTCATCCCTCGCAACCCACCCCATCACTATCAGAATCAAATCCGTGGGAATCTGGTGGCAGTACCTTAAAGTTTCTGAAAGGTATATCGGCACAGCTTAGCTTTTCAGAATAAGTTGTAATACAGATATCTGGGTACGACGGATCACATCCATCGCTGGAACCAACATTTGATTCATAAGTCTGTGTTTTCCTTTCATCGTCGGTTAGATTCTGGTTCTGATTTTGGTTTGTCGCATTTTGCAGTTCCTGCTGACCCTGCTGCTCACTATTGTTCTCTGTTATCTTCAATTCTTCTTGTTGCACTGCTTCGTCATAGCTACTTTGATTTTGGTTTGTCAATTTTTGCTACTCCTGCCGAGGTACATTTTCATTATTCTCATCAACATATTTTTCCTTAAAATAGTTCGTATTCTCAAAACATTTTACGATTTCGTAATCTCCAAGTTTTTTTCCTACTTTATTTGCCAGATCAATACATCTTCTTTGGTCTTCCTTCGCGTTCTTATAAACACCAGAATCTTTAAATTTATCGTAATTCATATTGTCGTCATATTTATCGCCATTTCTTATGTCCTTAACCAACTCTTTCATGCTTTCATATCTCTCCAAATCTCATCTACAGCGTATGCCTGGGAATCACTGATGAAAATAGAAATGATAGAAAAAGTAATGAATAAAAAATAAAACCTGTGAAATTTCACCATATCTTCCGTCTCCATATTGTATAATAACAGCATTACAAAAAAATTTTAGAATCTATGTTGCAGGGAAAGATATAATTCTCCTTAAAAACGTAGTGAATTTGTAGAAATCAATATATCCGAACCATCTTCTGACAAATACCATGAATGGAAACAAGAGCAAGATCATTAACTTATCTAAGTTTGAAAAACCAACTCACAATCAGTTCAAAGGTTGGCTAATTATCATATTGGTAGTTTCGATTTTTTATTTCTCTAGTTCATTTATCCCAAATCAAAATCCGCAGGTAATGGGCCAAAACCTGAATCAAACTGGACCTGCTAATATAACCCATATCGTAATCAAGCCCTTATTATCAGATCCAAACCTGACGATAGAGTCTGTCGTAACTGGCTTCGATTTTCCGACAGGCATTGCTTTTTTAGGGAATAATGACATTTTATTACTCGAAAAAAACACCGGAAAAGTGTACAGAATAGTTAATGGCAATATCACTAATCTTGTAATCCAACTTAATGTGTCACACAAAGACGAACGCGGTCTATTAGGAATCGCAGTAACAGGTAATGGTGAATCGAAACAAGATGACAGATTTGTTTTCCTTTACTATACTTATTGTCCTAAAATAAAGGCTGACGTTAATAATACTTCTCAAGGTTGCGGGAATTACGTTTACAGGTATAAATTTGATACTGAAAATAGTAAGCTGATAGAGCCTAAGTTAATTCTGACACTACCTGCTTTGCCAGGTCCGAGTCACAATGGAGGCGTTTTGGAGTTAGATAAAGATAATAATCTTTATGTTACTACTGGAGATTTGCAACCAACTCGTTTTAATAAAAACCAAACAGGTTATGACACTACAGCACAAAACATTGTAAACGGAACTCCACCCGATGGACGAGCAGGAATACTTAGACTGACTCAAGACGGGAAACCAATTGATAACGGTCTTCTTGGAGATAAATACCCTCTTAACTTGTACTATGCTTATGGAGTAAAGAATAGTTTTGGCATAGGCATAGATCCAAGTACAGGAACCTTATGGGACACGGAAAACGGTCCAGAATTTGGAGACGAAATTAATTTGGTTGAACCAGGCTTCAACAGTGGGTGGGAAAAGGTACAAGGAATTTGGAAACTTAACCAGACAAAATCCAAAAATGGATTATATGATGAATCCAGCAATGAAATAAAGTTAGTAGATTTTAATGGGAAAGGAAAATATGGCAGTCCAGAATTTGTATGGGACAAACCCGTAGGTCTAACTGCTCTGTTATTTTTGGCATCTGATAAATTAGGGTCAGAATATGAAAATGATATATTTGTAGGTTCAGTAAAAAATGGAGTTATTTACCATTTTGATCTGAATAATGATAGGAAATCCCTGGAGTTAACAGGCGATCTTGCTGATTTAGTATTAAATAAAAAAGATAATACCAGCAAAATAACATTCGGTGAAAATTTTGGGATCGTGACAGATATGGAAGTTGGACCTGATGGCTACCTGTACATAGTATCAGGTGATCGAGGAACAGATGCCGGTGCAATATACAGAATACTCCCCAATATGAAATAATTGTAATACCCATTGTTATATGCCGAAGATCTAGTCTTATGTAACAATCTTTGAAAATACTGATATCATTCAAATACGTTGTATAGATAAATACGGGCTTGGCAAAATGAGGATTAGTATTGGTACAGTGTCATGATACTGTAAATGATGACCGCGCGCACCATCTCCAAGACTCCTCCTTTACCCAAGTCCATTTCAAGTATTTTGCGATTTTGCAATTTGTTGGACTTGGAAATAACCATACAGTAGAATCGGATAACCTGGATAGAACCAGGTATTCCTTGACTAATCGCTTCGACGGATCCACATGAGTCTTGCTTAAAATTAGATCCTCAATTGTTAATAGTTGAGAGGCAATCGGAATATCAATGAGTGGGAAACAACAATCTACAACCAAATTCTTACTAGTGGTAAGGATTATTGCATCTGTTATCCACATTCACTTACCTATACATGGACATCATAGAGAATCCGCACTGCTCAAAAAATATGACAAGCTGGAAGATCTAGTGCATGATATCAAAAATGGTAAAGTGAATTTTAAGAAATATGGGAATAATGACGGAATATCTCCTACGGTAATGAAGGATTCGCGGATCTACAAAGAGGCTGACAAGAATATACAAAACTGCATAGATTTTTCTGGAAAATTGGAAATAATTTGGGTGACCATGAAATAGTACATTGTTTCGAGGATTCAAATTTTTACAAAAACAAAAACTTAGATATTAACCATACAAATATTTAATAATCCATCTACTTGTTAGTCTTGGATTAAAATACTGTTGTTGCCAAGCTTTAGTAATACCTGAGAACATTAGAGGAATCGAAATACATGATAGTCTTCATTGAAAGTACATTCAAATGAGTCAAACTTATTCAGCTATGTGCATCAGCTTTTCAATCAAATAGACATTAGCAATTGCATAAGCCTCTTGTTGATTATCTGTCATTCCAAAATCCTCTAGTGGTAACGTATTGTCTTTCGGCATCATAAATGTTCTTGTAGAGGTTATCATCGTCAACATAGTTGCGGAGTATCCGTGCAGCAGTTTCAACTCCTATTCCATACCCAGATAATACTGTTAACGCCTTCTTTCCAAAATTATTAATCAATGAGGCAGTTTTCCACGCCCTTTCGAACTTGTGATTCTGTTCAGAATTAATATGCGTTCCTGTTAATTTATTCAGTATTATTTTTGAAAGCTCATAGTCTGAGGAAAATGTTGTAGTAATCAATCGTGAACCACATAATTTACAGGAAATCGATCCGACTACCTCTCTTGTTTCAACCAATCTTTCCCATTTGCCACATCTTATGCATATTAGACGATGTTTTGTCTTGTCAAGTCTTTCCTTGATAAGTTCCAAGACTCCGCGTTCAATGCTTACTGGCGAGGACGAAGTTTTTGAATGGTGTTCTATAATACTCTGAGCCAATGGTGAGAATTGTTGTAAATCAAGCCAGTGAATTGAGATTTCATTGTTTCTTATTTTTCCAAGAATTTCTTGTGTCCCATTTATATCAAACTTATCATGAGTTAGTTCTCTTATTGACTCTTTACTAATTGGTGTCTTAGAGTATCTATCGTAAATAAAACGTGCCAGTCTTTTGTCATAAATTGCGTTTTTGTCTAAGAGACCAAACTTCTTCGATACATTCCAAACTCTCCAGTTAAGATTATATGTATTGGATAAAGAAGTAATGAGTATAGCCTCGACATCATACTCGTCGTTCAATATCTTTTCTATATTTGCTCTGGAAAGCCTAACCGATGAGCTCAAGAGAATTCGATAGGGGTCTGACTTTGTTTCTACTAGGTGTCCAATATATGAAGCAAGGAACGTAGAGAAAAGAGATGATAGGGTATTGTTGATTCTTGTACCAAAGGTTGAATGGACTACAACAGCATTTCTAGATATCACACTCTCAATTACTATATTTTGAAAATCTGGAACTATGGAAATTTTTTGCAATATGTACTTTATATCCGATTGAAGTTTAAAGCTATTTTGAGCAAGCGCTTTGTTTCTGAGATTTCCAACTTCCATAGCCGTCTCTTGATCCACTGGTATCATTTCGCCAACCCAATGCGGTATATTTATTGGAGATCCAAAAACTTGTTCTACGTTAACCTGTAATTTGTTCTCATCCACACTTATTATTCTCCACTGGGTTCCTTTCAAGATAAACACGTTCCCCCTTTCACCAAATTCACCGATAAATTGTTGATCCAGAGTACCTATTCTCTTTTTTCTTATTACGTCGATAACTTCAAATTTTACTATGTTTGGTATAGTTGAAATATTTTCAAAATAATATTTGTATGATTTTATTCTTCTTGCGTATGTTTGACTTTTTGAATCATACTTGATAATTCTAAACCTATCCAACAAAACAGCGCATTGTTCCACTTCAAAAAAAGTAATGTCTTTGAAAGGAAACGCTCTTGAAATTGTCTGATAAACGTCGTCTAATTTTTTTGGTTCAGACGATGATATTACAGATCCGACAAGATGATGTGACAGGACATCTAATGAGTTAGCGTGGGGTTTCTGAATTTCTATTGATCTTTTCCTCATTCTATTGATAATGGATAAGGATTCAAGTTCATCATCTGCGTTGTTTACTATTATTAATCCCTTGGCGGACTTATAGTTGACATGTCTGCTTCTTCCTATCCTTTGAACCAGTTTTGAAACCTGTTTGGAGGATCCATAATGAATTACCAATTCTACGGATCCAATATCCAGACCTAATTCCAAAGAAGATGTGCACACAACAATACCTGTTAGGCCATCCCTAAGTTTACTTTCAGTTTCTTCGCGTGTTTCTCTGGAAAGAGATCCATGATGTACTTCAACTGGGATATCGTTTTGATTTCTTATTGTGGTACCTATGTATTCAGCTTCGTCTCTAGTATTTGTGAATAATAACACTGATCCACAAATCTTGTTATCCTTGAGATATTTTAGCACGAATTTGGCTACGTTACTTATGGGACCATTTAGATATTTTAGATCAATGTCGTAATCTCTAATTGTATTATCTACAAGAATGGAGCATTTTCTATTCTTGCCGCTAATAAAATTTGCAGCATCCTTTAAGTTTCCAATAGTTGCTGACAGGCCTATCCTTACTATATTGTGGGAACTTATATCCTGCAAGCGTTCGAGACTAACAGTCAAGTGGGTCCCTCTTTCATTCCCTATTAATTCATGAACTTCGTCGACTATGACCCATCTGAGATGTTTGAGAAATGATTTGAATTTCTCATGTGTTAGGATAATTCCTAATGATTCCGGCGTGGTTATGAGAATGTGCGGTGGTTTTTGTATTAACTTTTGTCTTGCTGTCCGTGTTGTATCGCCATGTCTTATTCGAGCGTCAAGATTCCTTTTATGTGCGTAACTAATTATTCTTCGAAGTACATCGTTATTGAGGGCTCTTAGAGGAGTAATATAGAGTACAAGTATTGCATTATCGTTTACAAAATCAAAATTCTTTTTTCTTTCATTCTCTAGCAGAGAAAATATTGGAATAATTGAGGCTTCTGTTTTTCCAGAGCCCGTCGGAGCAACGAGGAGACAATTTTGCATGCGAGAGATTACTGGGGCAGAAATTTTTTGGATCTTTGTTAACTTTTGAAATCCCTCATTTCTGAAAGATTCAATTATTTTTTCATCAATGACACTCATTCAACTTCTCGATTTTTCTGCCTCTGCATCTTGATTTGTCTTTGTTTTTATTTTTTCGTAGAATATAGTTGCAACCAACCCAACTATAAATAGTCCAACTGCGATCTGAACTAAAGAATCAAAATTCATTGTTGTTTACTCTAAACACACATTTCTCATTTATAAATCGATTGTAATTAAGTAGGCCAATGCAGATAATGAGTCAGGTTCAGCAGTAGACAATGAATTGGGTCTACTTTTCTGGCAGGACCACTAATGATGTTGTGCTGATAGGAAATACCATGGGGTCCTCTTATGATATAAAGTGGCTTCTGTGTAAAATGCTTGAGTTTTGATTAACAATTCCTCCATATATTTGCCATTGCATTATGGACACCCTCCTCAGTACCTCTTGGAAAGGATGAAAAAACTTGCATTTTCTATATCGAAAATTTTTATTGCTGAACATGGCACGACCGAATTTCTAAAGAGACTTGCAGATCCACTGTGGTTTCAATCATTTGGATGCGTTCTTGGATTTGATTGGCATTCTTCTGGGTTAACCACAGTAGTAACAGGGGTTCTTCAAAACTCAGTCAATCTACAAAATCACGGAATAATGATATTTGGTGGAAAGGGAAAAAAGTCATCGTTACCTAATAGTGAGATTCCAAAATTGGCTCAAAGCATAAACATGAATGGAAAATGTAGGTCTGATCTTCTTTACGCAAGTAAAATGGCTGCAAAAGTAGACAACGGTGCAATTCAAGACGGATATGCTCTCTACCATCGTGTTATTTTTTTTAATGAGCAAGGACATTGGACGATTGTGCAGCAGGGAATGAATACTGATTTCAAAATGGCTAGACGATATCATTGGTCATCTGATAACATCCACCGTTCATTCCTTAATGAGCCTCATTCCGGAATTATGTGTGATAGAACACATCAAAATGTCCTTGATATGACGGCAACTGATTCTATTGAAACTCAGAAAACTTCCGTGGACCTAATAAGTGATAGCCCTCAAAACCTGATCACTACGATTAAAAAATTGCAACTACGGAAAAAAATAACCTTGGACGACTGGATTTCAAATAGTAAAGGTCCTTGGGATAAAATTACTTTTACTGGAGACTATGAAATGCCACGACATCTTAACTGGAAAATTATAAAAAAGTATACGATATTCAGCCAGTAAATTACGAAGAATTTGTTTCCATCGATGGTGTTGGCCCTTCCCTTATAAGAGCCCTGTCTCTCATTTCTCTGCTAATTTACGGATCACGTACTTCTTGGAAAGATCCAGTACGATACAGTTTTGCCCATGGAGGGAAGGATGGAGTTCCTTTTCCTGTCGATAGGAGAACCTTCGACAAGTCAATCAAGTTTCTAAAAGATGCCATTGAAGAGGGAGAAATATCTAGTGGTGAAAAAAGAATGGCTTTAAAAAAATTATCCGTACATTTAAGAGTCATTCTCCCTGAGTATAGCGGTTAGTTCTGAAACTAAGGAGGAACTCAAAATAGACTTTTTACGTTGACTGGTAGCATTCAATATTTAAGTCTGAAATTCAACTTATCATGTAACAGGGTTGACCTTTAATGATAAAATCCAGAAATTAAATAGGACAGTTTTCCTTTGGTTCAGAGCAATAAGGATAAAGTTTCTTCTTGCATCCGTTATTGCGGTAACCAATGGAATCGCTATCAATTATTGGAAGTCAGGTGAATTTGAGTTTGGTTACGCCTTGCTAACTTATTTCGGTATCCTGTGTTTGCATATCAGCGTAGATTTGTTAAACGATTATTCAGACTTTAAGCGAGGAATTGATGCCAATACTAAAAGAACGAAATTCAGCGGCGGTACCGGCATTATTCCCGAAAATCTGATAAATTCAAAATCAATATACTTGGCCGGGATAATTTTCTTGATTCTAGGTGGATTAATAGGATTATATTTTGTTACTATCAAAGGTATATTAATTATAGTTCTGTTAACCTTTGCAATTATTTCTATTTATTTTTATTCAACAAACATAGTAAATGCAGGTCTAGGCGAACTATTCGTAGCAATTAAAGGATGCATGATAGTATTGGGTTCATTTTACATTCAAAGTAACACAATTAATTTAACATCCATCTTTGTTGGTATTATAGTGGGCCTATTGTCGACAGTGATACTCTTGGTGACGTCATTTCCTGATTATAGCGCAGATAAAAATAGCGGAAGACGCACATTAGTCATTCTCATAGGAAAAGAAAATTCAGTAAAACTCTTTGCAATTATCATTGCTTTAACATATGCTATGATAGTCGGAGGCTCTATCATCGGAATAATCCCCATTTTTTCACTTATCGGACTTTTGTCTATGCCATTTGCGATTAAGGCGGTATACAAATTGAGAAAATTTAATGAATCACCTCAATTAGTTTCAAGTATGGGAAATTCAATAATTTATTCACGGCTTTGCGGCATCCTACTAGCGTTGAGCTTTTTCATATGAAAAAAATGATCATTTTTAGATCGTACTGTGAATCTGAAACGTTACTATATTGGACATACTATAATCAATTCGACAAATGATAAAAATGAAAGTTTCAAATGAATCTGTCTTCAAAACCAGGTTAACGAAATTGTTGTCAACAGTTAAATTGGTAAAATCAATTCATTTCTTTGAAAATCTGGATTCGACTCAGGATTATGCAAACTTATTACCACATAACGAATCCCTTCATGGTACTTTAGTAATTGCTAGGAGCCAAAAAATGGGTAAGGGTAGAATAGGCAGACCCTGGATTTCACCACGTGGTGGATTATGGATGTCGATTGCTCTTGTACCTGATTTTAGCATTGATAATCTTCTTTTCACTCAGTTTATTGGTGCACTGGCAGTTGCAGAAGCCATAAAGGAAACTACAAAAATTAATTGCAGATTAAAGTGGCCCAATGATGTACTGATAAATGGAAAAAAGGTCTGCGGGATACTTGTGGATGTTAACATAGAGAGTGAAAAAAAGAGAATAATCATGGGGATAGGATTGAATGCAAATATTGAGAGCTCTTTGATAAATAATTCAATAGATCTCGATTCCAAGGCAACTAGCCTCAAAGAGGAATATGGTAACGAGGTTGATCTTGCCTATATTACAAATTCAGTTGTTCACAATATTGAATATTATTACGATAATTTACTCAAGCCTGGAAAAACTATGGAAATATTGGATAGATGGAAACAAGAGTCCGATATGTTTGGAAAAAGAGCTATTGTTTACGATGGAATCCAAAAATTTTCAGGAGAAGTTATAGACCTAGACAATAACGGATCTTTAGTTATGAGATTAGATGATTCCTCCATAAAGAAAATAATGTATTATAGCAATGTAACTTTTTCCTAGATGTCGTGTTAGTATGATAACTATACAAAGTAATCTATTCGCCCATTTCACTAATAATTGAAACTATGTTAATTCAAATTTTTCATTGAATAATTCTCAATTTGGGAAAATGTTTGATATAAAGAATAAGCACGAAAAAAGTGAAATCTCTAGTTACTTTCTACCACTGTCAATTCCGTTGTCCTTCTCTCATCCCTCACGTATTTTTCACATCGACAGGCATCCATCTCTGCAATGTGATAAACACATCTTCCTTTTCTGTGCATATCCATCCAATGACAACTAACATCATGTCCGCATGTACAATTTGTCAATACATAAAATTTATTTTAAGAATCTTATTCATCTTTGTCAAATTTGTTAGTCTTTTTGATACATTTTTATGATTGGAGTTATTGTTGGAATACTTCTACACATACTTGAATAATCTTAGTATATCTAAAATATAGAGAGGGCGTTGGCAAGAACAATGGTTTTTCCCCCCAGCACTGGCAGCGGATCAATGAAGATTCTGAAACTAAGATTTCCAAAGAGCACTGCCTACAATAGAGTAATCATTAACGTCGTTCAGATACTAAAGCAGGTCTGCAAACAATGCGATAAAGAGATACCTGCATTTGCATTGGAACCCATTCGGAAGGCAACGGAAGAGCTGGATGTTATCTTTCGACAGAGGAGTAAAGGATTAGTCATAACCCAGAGGAAGAACTTCCTTGTAATCCATGCAGATAGGATACAGACCTTTGGAAACAGGTATACCCTGGAAAGCGATCCCGATGGCCCCAGTATTGGTGTCTCTGTAGCAGGTTCTGGCAGATTGCACGATTTGTTCATTGATGTTTGCAAAAGCGGGAATGTTATTGTTAGTTACAAAGGCCATACAAAGAAAGCTCCCAATGGAAAAGTGAGTGTGGTCGAATTGCAACTTTCAATAATTCCATCAAATGACATCGACAGCATTTGCACGTACTATTACACGATTCGTAAGGATCATTTGAAAAAGACAGAATGGGACTCGAGAAAATTAGAACTCAAGATTAGCCGCCTCTCGCTTTCTCCAGATCCCTATGTAATGACCAGCGAGGACAGAGCCTGTAAAATTACGGCAAAGGAATTCAAAAAGATGTTTGGAGTCAAATTGTTAAAGACACCTGCGATAGCAGACAATCGGAACACACGGGATCTGAAAAACATCAATAATTCATATCGTAGGTTGCGTCCATATATCGACGGCCGCTGTTCCTATGACGAAGGACTCGAAAGTGGCGACCTCCGCTACGTCTCAAAAAAGTCGCTGCTGGGAAAGATCCTGGGTCAATTTCACGCCGGCAAAATGCACCTGCCCCGGGTTGTAATAGTCAGGATAAACGAGCTGGTCGGAAATGGATTGGTAGCCGGACAATATATCGCACCTGGAACGATAATAGGAGAATATAGTGGAGCGATTGTAAAGGTGGCTCCAATAGCGACTAATGAGAGTATGGATAACACATATTTTGCGCCCTATTCTATAGACGAAGTTCCCGGTAGCGAGATGTTTGTCATAGATGCGAAAAAGGCTGGAAATCCTACCAGGTTTATTAATCATTCAGATGATAATTCAAACGCTGTATGGGTGCCTATCTTTGATGGAGAAAAATTTCGTTTAATAGTTGCGGCTACAAAAGCCATCCCAGACGGCAAACAGATTCTTTTAAAATACCGTCTCAGTTACTGGTTAAATCCAAGTATCCCAAACCCGGTCCCTACGTCCTAATATCTGCTAGACCTCGATAACCCATTTAATAGACATTCAATAGATCTCTAAAAATTAGATTTACTCCCTTGGGTAACGTGATAGCAAATTTGAGAATTAATTTAAGCTATTTCTATAGGATACAGCTGTAACATATCAAAATGAGCGTAAGAAAATTTAGGTCCTACAACAAGTAGCGTAACATGTGCTCAGCGGCGTATTAATGATCTTTATTGGTAACTTGTTTGCAAGTTGTAATGGTCTATTTGAGCGATAGGAACACTTGCAGACGTTAGTACTAATTCAAAAGGCGCCCTATCTCCTGAGCCTATATCAGAAGGAGTGGAATATGTAAATTGCGTCCCGACAACTTGATTGTTGATGTCATAAAAAGTTCCAACGATTCTTACAAATGTGGCGGTTGATGGGTAATTATTTTTTATTTCGCCTACAACGTGCATATAACCTAAAGAATCTGTAAATGAGTTATGGCTCAATATTTGAAGTCCGTTGAGATTATTCCCTATGGATTCTTCTCTCAGATTTGTGTCAGGTTTAAATTCTTCCGTCTCATTCTTACTCATAAATGATGGTGTTTTAGCGACTTGCATGGGTAGAAATTCTATAGAATTAATTACATTTTTAAATTGAGGTAATAATTTCGCTTGTGATTCGACTGGATAAGAAATATCCATAGCGATGTAACTTTCGTTATTAGTAGTCCCTACACTGAATCCCTTCGCGTTAACCTTATCTTCATTTAAAAAGGAATATTCAACCTGCCAACCTGGATATTTTTTGTTTACGATCGTTTGATTGTCATTAATAAATGAGAACCCCTTCTTTTGTTCTACAGTCTTATACATATTTTTGACAAAATCCGTTAAAGATTTACAATCACACCGTTCTTTAGAAAATTTAATTAATACAAATCCAAACTGGTAGGTCGTGTTAGTTCCCTCAAGTGCTAAAACACAAGACGGTTCGGTATGGCAACCTGCTCTTGCCTCAACTACCTTACCCCAGTCAGACGGAAACAGAAACTTAATTCCTATGTCCCGGTTTTCATAAGTTTGAGATGTATCATTCACCTGCCCATATGTTATGTTTACCAGAGATGAGAAAATAACCGTTAAAGAAATTACAATTGTTGAGAGAATTATAGGGAAGGCACTCATGATCTCGTCATGTAGAGTGATTGATTTAAGGTTTATTCAATTAGTAGCAACAAATTGGACATAGTTTCATAGAAATTTTATGGACTAAATCATCTCTGCCTTCACATTTGAATATATTAACGCTCCAGACCAAACCTCAGAATTAAATTACTATTTTGTTATGGGACAGACCATACTTGAGAGTTAATTTAAGTTATTTCTATAGGACACATACTATAAACTATGATAGAATAATCTTTATACCAGCATAAGCAGTGCTAGTTTTTCACGCGGGATGTTATGTTTAACTAATACAGTTCGAAGTATCCTACCATCATCCAAGGGAAATGCCGGTATCAGATTAAATGCGTCTAGCATTATGTTAACAAAAACACCGTATGATAGAACGATTTATTGTTTCCGAGCCTCTTCGAGAATTGCCGCCTGCAAAAATTTAGTTTAAGACACTAAACAACGAAAATATACCTGCTAAAGCTAGGCTAGTCAGGATATGGATTTTGATACCGGATTATCAAAACAACAAAAAACTATAGTCTTTGGATCCTGGTTTGGATGGGCTCTTGATGGCTATGATTTAGTTTTAATGTTATTTGTAATATCTTCTGTAAATCAACTTTTCTTTTTTTCTGATGATCCTACACTTAGTCTATTAGCCACATTTGCAACGTACGTAGTAGCACTTATTATGCGACCAGTTGGAGGGGCAGTATTTGGAAATTTTGGAGATAAATATGGAAGGAAAAAAACAATGGTAATAACAATAATGGGATTTTCAATCGTTACTTTTGTGACTGGTTTACTTCCAACTTTACAAACAGTTGGAATAGTTGCTCCAATATTACTTATCATTTTAAGATTTGTCCAAGGATTATTCTCTGGGGGTGAATGGGCAAGTGGTTCTGTAATTACAATGGAGATGGTGCCAAAGAAGACGCGAGGACTGCTTTCCGGATTCGTTCAAAGTGGATATTCTTTTGGATTTGTACTTGCGTCTTTTGTTTATGGATTAATGCTTTCTATATATCCAGGACAGTCATTTATCGAGATAGGGTGGAGAATTATGTTTTTTACAGGAATTGTTCCCGGCTTAATAGCGTTAATCATTAGGGTAAAGATGGTTGAATCAAAAATATGGCTAGAGTCCAAAGAACAAAAAAAGGAGATACACAAAGCCCCTTTAAAAAATATGATATCTGATAAAGTGCAAAGGAAACGAATCTTACTTGCATTGATAATTATGACTGGTCTTATGTATTCTTATTATACTTCTATCGGTTTTATGCCCGTATTCTTAGAAAATTATGTAAACATAAGCAAAAACGATGTTGCCATAATAATGATTGTAGTAACAGTAGGGGCTTTAATAGGTACTGTATTTACAGGATTCATAAGTCAAAGCATAGGAAGGATGAAAACATTATCTGTTTTTGCATCTGCATCTATAATACTATCTGCACCATTGCTCTACTTAGTGTTCATTTCAACAAACATTTACGAAAAAGTATTTTATGCTTCTATTTTGATATTTGTATCTGCAACAGCCTTTGGACCAATACCTGCGTTCCTGTCAGAAAGATTTCCAACCGAAATAAGGAATACAGCTTCAGGGCTAGTTTATAATGGTGGATTGATAATTGGTTCATGGTCTCCAATTATTGCCATAGGTCTTTTGTCAAATACAAAATCTTTCTCTCCAAACCTCTTTCCATTAGCACTTGCATTGAATATATCAATAGGTGGAATAATACTTTTGATAGGTTCTAGATTAAACCCAGATACTCGAAATATGAATCTAAATTAACGGAAATTATGTATATCCAAACCTAATCAACGACTGATGAAAGATAATTAAATCACTGAGTGGACTTATCGTATTATTTACGTCAATATTATTAGGTAACTTTCTTAATTTCTTTATATCGGTTACAAGTGCACTTTAGACAATATCCATAGTCTTGCTTATCGTCAAAAATATGATCATTCCTTGAATGATAACATAGATCACACTTGTCTGATTTTCTGGAAATTAAATAAGATAATTCAATTTTAGTTATAATCTTTTATTTATATTAGATGAATATAACAGCGTAATTCTCTTAGAACTGATTAAATACAAATAAATGTAAATATAGAACAGAACGTTAATGTCAATTCTATTAATTAGATAATAAGATCATACATGTCACAAGAGAAGATTTTAGTAAAAAAGGGACAATTCTATTTTATCTATGATGGAGACGGTCAAAACTTTATAGTGGAGGATAAGACTAAGAGAGGACTTCCCGTGGTAGAAAGTAGTATTGACGACAATGTTGGGCTTATGGCTGAGAAGGGACGCTTTTATGATTGCAACGGTAGAGGGCACCTCGTACCAATTAGATGGTCCTTTCCCAAGGAAAACTACACTATTGAGCAAGTTTTGAAATTCGCTGACACACTCGATAATCGCTACAGAGCCATAATGGAAGATACCTGTCCAGACTACTAATCGACAAACAACATTTATTTCAGAGTTTCCGCGGTCAGTTTACAGATTCAGAATTCAATTAGAAAATGTATTAATTGTAGTTTGGGGAGTAACTGCAGGAATCAGAGCGAGCAGATCCGAAAACTGAAATAACAATTCAAGGAGGCAGCAATATCATATGATGCTTGAGGTATTCAAAATGTTTTAGAGGATTAACACCTCGATTTGAAAATACTAATTGCAAGCCCACCGCCGTTTTCAAAAAAGAACATATAGAAGTTCTTGTTAACAGTATCTGCACTTTTACATATGATCTGGAATCTGTCTTCAATTTTATACGATCCTTCTGGTGTACATTCATGGTTGATTAGTTTGATCTTCCTTTGTAGAATTTTCAATTGCAAGGAAGAGTAATTTATTTTTCATGAATGCCTTCATCGAGGTGTAATCATAAATACAATTGTGTAAATTGTAAATTAGTTGAAATCTTTGAATAAAAGTGACAAGTTAATAACTTCTTTTGGCATTTCTCTGTCATGAGCAATAAAATACCAATAGATGGGGCTACCCTGAGCAACCTGATGAGCAAACCAATAGTAGTTAGAATTGTAACTATTCTAGATATAACAAGCCTTTCTATACTAGAGCTTTTTGAATATGGTTTGACTCTTAAGGATATTAATTTCTCAATGGCAAATGGGATCATCGCCTACGATAAAGAAACAAAGCGAATTAGCAATGAAGAAACTGCACTTGGAATTCCACTAACCGGTGATTACTATTACAACTTCCTAAATAGTAAAGTAAAATTGACAGAAATTGGTCTATACATTCTAGATACCATAAAGAGTAATCAAACAGAAAAGTCATCCGTTACCGATGAGCAAAAACCTTCTGATACTAATCTGCGTCATTCTTCAACAATTTCGTAGGTCCGATAAGTATTCAGTCAGTTTTTGAAAGCCTGTAATCACATTAATCCGAAGTATAATAGTGTATAGAAAGTTGTTACTAATTCAGTTTATTGTTGCTTCAACATTAACTATGTGAGACATGCTGTATACCACGGGGCATCTTTCTTCAGCCATCTTTAGCAATTGTTGCAACTTAGATTTATCTGCATCATCTTAGCCTGCTCGTTTCTTTCATAGCTGCAAGGACAAAAATTCCTGATGCTATTCCAAGAAATGCCACTAGGGGTAACGCAGTGTTTAATCCGAATATATCTGCGAGAAATCCAATTCCAATTGCTCCAAATACAAACCCTAAGTCCCTCCAAAATCTATAAACACCTAAGGATGTCACTCTCCATTTTGGATTCGCCACATCACTTATTGCAGCAAGCAAAGTAGGATAAACCAAAGCAGTTCCTATTCCGAGTAAGGACATTCCTGCAATCCAGCCCCAATAGAAATTGGTGAATAACACTACCAAAATTCCAATACCCTGGATAATCATTCCGGGGTAGATTAGGACCTTTCTTCCAACTTTGTCACTAAATGTTCCAGTCAATAACTGTAGAATTCCCCATATTCCAGGATGAAGTGCTTTCAGAAACCCAATTTCGCTAATTCCAATTGCAAAAGAAGCAAAGTATAGAGTAAATAAACCCCATGTGACGCCAAAAATCAAATTATTTATCAAACCTGCTTGACTAATAGCTAGGAGAGTGCGATTCTTCCAAGAAGTTTCAAGAAAAACTTCCTTGAAACTGAGGTCGTTGACATTAATTTCCTCTTTAAGTGACTCAGAAGCATCTTCTTTTATCTCAAGGCTAGTAAATTTTCTTGTGTCTTTTATAATAATCCAAGAGATTGCCAAGCCGAGAATTGCGAATATAATCCCAATATAGAAAGGATATGGTTTTAAACCGAATGTAGACGCTAGATATCCAGTCAAAAATCCAACAACAGCAACGGCAACATATCCCGCAAATTCATTAAGACCTAGTGCCAATCCCCTTTGCGATTTTCCAACCAAATCAATTTTCATATTCACAGTCATTGACCAAGCCAGTCCTTGGTTCACTCCCAGAAGAATATTGGCAAAAATAATCCAATTCCAATTAGCCGAAAATAATAGCATAATTGGAACAGGAACTCCAAAAAGCCAACCTAAAACTAATACATTTTTTCTTCCCCCATTTATCAGATAAGTTCCCCGCTAAGAGATTTA
This sequence comes from Nitrososphaeraceae archaeon, assembly GCA_035454925.1. Lineage (GTDB taxonomy): Archaea > Thermoproteota > Nitrososphaeria > Nitrososphaerales > Nitrososphaeraceae > TA-21. The sequence continues at coordinate 7,129 of DATIFZ010000112.1, read as the reverse complement.
AAACTGCCTTAACTGCTCCGAAACTAGCTATAAATGATACAATTATTGCACTTGATTCAATACCAAATTCGACTTTACCTACAAGTGGAACAACTGTCTGTTCCAATCCAATCATAGCACCTACAAAAGCATTAACCAAAACGAGAATTAGAAACTGTTGAATATTTGGGCGTAATCCTAATTTAATGGGTTTAGATTTCATATCACCTGACTTTCTCCTCATCGTCATTAACAACTGGAGGATCTTTTCGGTATGCCCTCTTTAGCCACACGGGAGTAATTAAGGTAGTAACGGCAACCATAATGATTACTGTAGTGTAAATGTTTGACGATAAAGCACCAGATGTTACACCAATACCAGCAACTATGAGTCCTACCTCACCTCTTGAAATCATGCCTATACCTACTTTCATTGCTTTTGACCTGTTCTTCAAAAACACTAATGCTGGTAACCCACATCCTGCTAATTTACTGACTATAGCAACGACAATAATAATCGCAGATAAGAACAGCACATCTAAATTGATTCCCGTAAGATTCACCTGAGCTCCAATGATTGCAAAAAATAACGGGGCAAATATTATCTCTAATTTGTCGACATATTCTTCAACTCGTTTAATTATTTTTGTGCTAGCTACAGCCATCCCCACAGAAAATGCTCCTACTATCGGTGACAATCCGATCGCAGCAGCTATTGCTGATGCACCAAAAAATGATGCAGTAACAATACCCTCGACACTACCTCTAGCCTTCCATAATCTTTCTGAATTTACTATTCTTGGTATTATGAATATAGTTCCGATAAGTAACGCAGCAAATATTCCTAGTATTTTTAGAATGAGTAATATGATATCTGTAATGTTTGGATTCATGTTACCAGTTTGAACCATAGTAAGAACGACTGATAGAACCGCAATTGCAAGGATATCGTCTACTATAGCTGCTCCCAAGATTATTTTGGCTTCTTTTGTTTGCATCTTTCCTAATTCAGTAAGGACTCTAACTGTTATGGCTACACTTGTTGCGGTAAGTGCTGTAGCTATGAGTATAGACTGTAGTCCCTCTAATCCAAATAATGTAAATACATAGTAACCCAAGAAGAATGGAACAATAACCCCTAATGTCCCTATTGCGAATGACGCTGCACCGCCTCGGAAGAATTCTCTTGGAGTAATTTCAAGCCCCGCTATAAATAATATGACAATCCCAGCTATTTCGCCTATTTGACGCACTGTTTCATTTAAAATTACAAGCGGTTTCCCATCGAATACATGTATTGAACCCAATGCAAAAGGACCTATGATTATCCCAGCTAGTAACTCTCCTAAAACAGATGGAAGTCTTAATTTGGTGAAAAAGCTCAGCAAACAGTTTAGCTGCAAAAAGAAGAACCGAGAGTGAAATTAACACATGAATTAAAGCTTCTTGCTGCACTACCAACTTTTATTTTGAATTAAATGGTAGATTTTATAAAATTTGGTATCCTATTGTTGAGCATAAAGATTCCTACTCAAGTTCACATGCGGATCTTTAAATATTTGTTTTTTGTAGTAATACTAGGCTATGGCATTAGCCTTGGGATAACCAGAACCGCTTCTATTAGAATGCTGATAATGCCTATCAATAGAATTGAATTTGGTAGGTGAATTGAAAATCAAAGGATTAGAATTTGTCTTGTTGGGCGTCGGAGCCCTGGTTGGTGCATTCCTTAGATACAAACTTGTATCATCTACTATTGTTTTCGGAACGCTACCTGTTAACATTCTCATAATAAACGTAATTGGAAGCTTTCTTCTTGGAGTATTCTCTATTTTATCCGTTTTTTGGAATCTAGATACAAAATACTCGTTGCTTTTTGCAATAGGTTTTTGTGGTTCATTTACAACGATGTCATCTTTTGCTTTAGAGTCAGTTAACCTTCTTGACAACAAGCATTTTACATTATTTGGATTAAATATATTAGGGAATGTGGGACTCTCATTGGGAGCAATTATTTTAGGTAGAAGTCTCAGTTCAACAATAATGAGGTTGTAATGATAATAAGATGAAAATGAAAATGATGTGTATGACTATTAGGATAAAAAGGAACGATGAAGTTAATGGTAAAAGACTTCATAAACTTTTGATTGATTTTTTTATGCAAAATAAAATTGCTGGTGCAACTGTATGGAGTGGCGTCGATGGGTTTGGAAAAAGAAAAAGGTCCAACATACAGATTGAAGGTATTACAATAAATATGCCATTAATAATAGAAGTTGTAGACATTCAATCAAAAATTGAACCGTTATTATTTGAAGTAAAAAGAATGGTTGGAGATAATGGATTGGTAACTCTTCAGGAAGTTGATGTTATTTAAGATCGGATAATCTAGTTCTCGCTAGTTGAATTAAGTCTTGATGGGTGGGATTTGGACACTCCATGTATGCGGGTCTGTTGCATATTATTTAGCTTTTTGTTATTAGTTGTCCTGGAGGTAAATATTGGGCTAGTATCAGGATATACAGAGGTATATAATGAGTTTTCAAATAAGAATAAAACTGGGGTGGCTAATTGGAAGTTATTTCAACCGGATTTGCGCATTCTTTGATGGTATCGGCTGGAGTCTTTCTATTACTAGCACAGGAAAAAAGTCATAGGTCCGAGTACGGTGGTTCTAGGTATTCTAGTAGTCCAATGAATGAACTCAATTCTAATGAGAATATATAAGCTTCAAACTTTTCTGATACTGAAAATAAAACTAAATTTGATAATTTTATCTGATAGTCAATTTTAGGATGAGAATTTATGAATATCATACAAAAGAAAATAAAAAGATTTGTATTATGTTAGGTCATTCTTCTTCATCCGTATCAGTTGCACTTTCATCCATAGAACCTACCGTTGTGGCATTACTGCCACTTACTTTAATTTGACCTCTTATTTCTCCGTCGGGATTATCACTTGTCTGAATATTGACGTATGTCTCTTCATTACCCATTGCAGTCTGGAGGTCTTGGAGTGTCTTTCCAGACATAGGACCTTGAAGATCAGAAGCAGTAATTTCCCCTTTAACTATGATTCTCTCGCCTGCATTGCTCTGATTACCGGTCTTTAAGAGATCCACTACAGGTTCTCCATTTTGTCCATTAGTCCCTGCATATATTTGTGCAGCAGTTATGTCCGTTAAACCCGTCACGTTAATGTTAGTTGTAATGACGTCATCTTTGACTTTGAATTTGGCTTTACCCGTTGCGGATGAATTTACTGGAGGGACTTCATTTTCTCCTTTTAGTTTTGCTTTGAATTTCTCATTCTGCGCATAGGTAAAATTAGAGTTTACAGCGGCTACAAACATCAGTGACAATAACGTTGCTGTTATTAGGATTAGGCGCAAATTTTTCTGATTTGGCATAGAAAGATTGCCGGTACCACTACTTATAAAGGTTAACATGTTGACGCTAATATGTTGACATTAATACTACGATGAAGTGGAATTGTCATTTTCTTCCTCAACTTGTATACTACTGTTAGCAACCTGTATTTTCAATTGGTACGGATTCTCGATATATGTTAAGTCGTTATTATCCACTACACTTTTAAGGTAACTTTCATGATCAATAAATTTAGAATGATTATTCGTAACTGATGCCGTGTTGCCTGTCTCGTTGGTGTACTTCATTGGTTGAAGAACTATACCATTCTTTGACTGCGATAATTCATTATTGTAAATTTCGTTACCCGGATTGTATAGCAGTATTGCATTCTGACTATTGGAAATTTTATTATTGTAAATTGAATTATTACCCGTACTTGAAAGAAAAACACCGGTCTTGCATTTAGAAATTGTATTATTGGAAACTACATTATGGTTTGATTCTCTATTGAATGATATACATCTCGGTTGATCATGAACATAATTATTCTTGGCTACTGAATTCGTGGTATTGATACTAAAAGCAATGCCCCTCGCAGCCCCTGAATTATTATATACCTCATTCCCATCTATTATTAGATTATAGCAATCTTTAGAACAGATAATACCCGATGCGTTGTTATAATAAACCAAATTATTGCTTATGGTAAAATGATGAGAACCTGTATGTGGATCTATGCCATATAGATAGTTATCATGAAAAGTATTGTTGTCTATAGTGATATACGCGGCGTTTTTGGAATAAAATCCTTTTAGGAGATGGTGTATATCATTGTTCTTTATTATAGAACCTTCGCCACCATAATAAGAAAGTCCTGCACATCTACTACATGAATACCCGAGATAAGCAATCTCAGAATTAGTAATATTAGTTGTCCCCGTGGCGTCCTTTGATACTCTTATGAATGCTCTGGGTTCTGCTGTATCATAATCTGACTTGGTGTGTTCTTCACCGGCTCTTTTTCCAAAATCGAAACCGATAACTTCATTTTTTTCAGGGTCCCAAGAAGTTATCTTTACTGAGTCGATTTTTAGAGAACCATGAACATGAATACCGTTAGGATTATCTCCGTTGTGTTTGCTAACAGTTATAGTACCGTTTTCTATTTTAGTTATATTACTAGTGTCGTTGGAATTTGGCTTGCTGCCGTTCTGTACTATAGTAAGCGTATCATCAGAATAGTTGGTATCTTCAGTTGCATTTGCGGACTTTTGCTTTAACTGTACTGTGGGAGTAGGTACTATTTTCAACCAGGAAGTATCGGTTGAATCTATGACCAGGCTGGCTTCTTTATCGACAACTATCCCTGCATTTAAAATCCAAATATTTCCTTGATTTTCATCACTACCTTCCTGAATTCTAAGAACAGTGGGATTCTGAAGATTCTCATAAATATCCTTTAGATGGACAGATTCGCACTTGACTTCGATTAATTTTTGCGTAGTATCATATTGTATGCATTGATTTGGTGATGAGTCTAATAAACCCTCGACGGTATTGTATGAGGCGCCAGTAATTCCTACTGGACCCAACAATAATATTGGCAACAACAAAACTTCAATTATAGCACTAACGCGTTCCACTCTATGTCATCCACAAAATTGAATAGTTAAGAGTATTTATGTTTAGTGGAGTTTTGATAATATAGAACGATGTTTTCAACGGTTTTGCATAATTATATTATTAATTGCAAAGTACACTCAACTAGGAGACACGTTACCAACTCCATAAGTGGCTTCATAAAATTAAGTACAAGGTACGAAAAGATTCAATACCGATTTTCACAGAATCTCCTTTCATTGAATACTGAAGTTTGCTTAAACTTTTTTAGGAACAAATTGTGTGATTCTGATATGTCCTTGAGTTACAACGGAAAGTGTGACAAATGTGGGAAAATCCGTCCTGACATATTGATAGAAGTTCATAAGGAAAGAGGAGATGGTGTGCTTACCCCAATGATTTGGTGTTTAGAATGCCTACGTAGTGGTTAGTCGAATCATTCACAAAATATTCTTGTTTTTTTACTTTTCCCTCCCTTTTAATTCGTTTTCAAGAGTTTCATTAATTTGATTAAGATACGCTAGTCTTTTTTGTAATGCTTTGTTATCTGTTTCTAACCTTGACTTCTCAGATTCACACTGTTCTAGTAATCGCTCTGTCTCTCGAACTTGGTCCCTTGCGTCATTCTTATCTATCACTATGCCATGCGTGAACGCAAGTGTAATGAGTGTAAATGCATGTGTGGATAAGAGTGGCGGTGGTGAAATTGATGTAGACTTGTTTATCTCCCAAGTCTGCAACGCGTCTCCTAATGCTTTCGATAATGATTCGCCATCCCCAAGTTGGATATCATTTGCTTTAGGGTCTATGATGTATTGACCTTCGTGAAGTTTCTTCACAAAATCCTCTACATATGCCTGCCTACTTTGAAACATTATTTTATATATTTTATTTTATGCTATAACCTTTTAATGACAGTTCTAAAGCACTTGATAAATTATCGCGATTGGTTCTCATGGGAGGACTGGCATGATGATGTTATGAAAGGAATCAATCACCACAAGATCCAATGTCACGTAATTACTAACAATGGTCATGCAATATGATAAAGTCTATTATTCGACGCTCTATCTGTCTGGCATCATTTCCGAAAAAATGTCATCTTCGGCCAGATATTCAATGAATTTTTTCAAAAGGAGAGTGTATGTTTTTCTGGTCTCATCTGACCTTATGGAATTTGTGAATAGGCGGTATGATTGTTGTTGTTCTATCGCGAGTTGCATTGAGTTAATTTATATATTTTAGTTAATAAGCATAGCATAAACTATACTAGAATAATCTTTAGCACTAATTTATCTACTAGAACTTTAATAGTATTTATTGTACATTATTGCTGGGCGCGACTTTTTCAAGAAACAATGTCATAATTCTTCTTATCATTGCGATAATTGGTATTGGACTTTCGATACTGTCATATCAATATTCTTCTTTTACTGCAAATGAAATTGCAAATATTTCATCTCAAGATGTAAGGTCCAATGCAAAAATAGAAGTATACCAACTATCACGCATTCTTGTCAGGAGCATGGAATCTATTTCTAACAATTTACAGAGCTTGAGCAATTCCATTTCACTATTGGACATTAAGAACGACAATATTCAGAGATTATTTGATTCGGCTCAGACATCAACTAAGGATCTAACAAATGGATATTACATGTTTGATATGAATGGAGAGGTCATTTCTAAAACAAGCAATGAATCTATTACTGCTGAATATGCTGGTATCCGAGCAAATTCATCAGAACTATTATTATCTCCCAAAACGAGTAACAGCACATATTATAGTAGCATCATTGATGTTGATAACCAATTTCCGTTGCTCTTCATATCATACCCAGTACTTGAAACTAACGTTACCCAAGGAAATATCACGATTCAATCCAATATGTCAAATTTTGAAGGAATAGTGTTCACGACAATTGATTTGGCGAAATTAGGTGAGTTTTTACAGAAGGAACTTTCACCCGAGTTTGCAAGTAATGTGGGATTAATTGACAAGAATGGTGTGATTTTATATTCAAAAAATAGGAATGTAGTTGGCAAAAATTATCTAAACCCAGAATTTCAAGATCTCATTCCTCCCGAAATCAAAAATGAGTACAACAAGATCTTGGCTACCTCCCTGACAGGAGGATCCGGATTAAAAGATGTAT
>DATIFZ010000111.1:0-3577 GCA_035454925.1 Nitrososphaeraceae archaeon | reverse complement strand
TTCCATACATTATATTATCCAAAAAAAAACACACCTCAAAAATAAAGGATTCAGCAAAAGTAGACGTCAGAAAAATTATAAACAAGTCAGATTTAGAATATTCCTTAGATTACGATTTAGTAAATCAAGTTATTGTAAGGCAAGGTTCTAGTTCTGTAGTTAGAAATATGTTTGGCTCATTTATAGCAAAAAATGACTTGACTATAATTACGGATAAGCAAAGGTATGAGTATATTTTGCCAACTAAGAAGAATGGTGATTTTTATAGAATGACACATTGGCTTCAGGTTCTTCCAGTAAAGGTTTCAGTCGTATATTGATTTTTGCCGACGTCGGCAAAAATTACTTTTATATAAATTAATTCTTTCAAATTTAAAATATTTCAAATTCACTAGTATCATAAGGTGAATTGTAGATATGATGTTAGTTCCACGTGAAGTGGATAAAATGATGATTTGGACCGCAGCACAAATTGCTGAAGGCCGTAAAAAAAGGGGAATAAAACTCAATCATCCGGAAACTGTTGCATATATAGCGAACTATGTAGTCGAGGGCGCAAGAGAAGGAAAAAGTGTGGCAGAATTAATGAAATCTGCTAGAGAGGTTCTAACAAGGAATGATGTTATGGAAGGGGTACCGGAACTGATTCATACTGTTCAGGTTGAAGCTACTTTTCCAGATGGTACCAAGTTAGTTACCGTTCATGATCCAGTTCAATAGGAGTGAAAAAAATGATTAGAAATTTTGAAAAAAATAAAATAAAGAAATGTAAGGAGGCTTTTAAATCGAAATGATTCCAGGCGAATATATTTTGTCTTCGGAGCCTGTAATCTGTAATCCAAATTATAAAACTGTCAAGGTTACTGTAAAGAATACTGGTGACAGGGCATGCCAGATAGGATCTCATACACACTTTTTTGAAGTAAATAAGGCTTTAGATTTTCCAAGAGAAAAAACATATGGATACAGATTGAACATACCTGCTGGCACTTCAATTAGATTTGAACCCGGTGATTCACGAGAAGTAGAGTTATGTGAACTAGGTGGTAAACGAATTGTATATGGATTTAACGGTCTGACGATGGGCGGTCTCAATTCGTCTGTCATAAAGGATGCTGCCATGGAAAAAGCGACGAAACTTGGGTACGGTGGGATGAGCAAATAAAACTCAAGGGGCATGAATTAAAATGGTTTTGAAATTAACTAGAAAACAATATACCGACCTCTTTGGACCGTCAAAAGGTGACAAAATAAGACTTGCAGATACTGACATAATTATTGAAGTTGAAAAGGACTTGATCTCCCAAGGAGATGAATGTGTCTTTGGTGGGGGCAAAACGATAAGAGATGGACTGGCGCAAGCATCAGGTATTACCAATGCAAACGGTGCTTTAGACTTTGTCATAACAAATGCCGTAGTTTTAGATCCTATATTGGGGATTGTAAAGGCAGACATTGGTATCAAGGATGGAAAGATAGCAGGAATAGGAAATTCAGGTAACCCATATACTATGGACCATGTTAATACGAACATGATTGTCTCAGCGTGTACAGAGGCAACTGCGGGTGAACATACAATTTGTACTCCTGGTCACTGGGATACCCACGTACACATGATCTCTCCACAACAGTACGTGGATGCAATTAGCAACGGAATCACTACTATGATAGGGGGTGGAACTGGACCTGCAGATGGAACAAATGCAACAACATGCACACCAGGGTCCTTCAATATTAGTAGGATGATGGAGAGTGTAGAGGATATCCCAGTCAATTGGGGTTTCTTGGGCAAAGGAAATGATTCACATCCATCACTTGCCACACAGATAGAACAAATTGAAGCTGGGGCATGTGGATTAAAAGATCATGAGGACTGGGGAACAACTGCTGCAGTTTTAGATGCATCTCTTAGGGCAGTAGACATGACTGATACACAATTAGCTATACATACCGATTCAATAAACGAATGTGGTTACGTTGAAGACACAATTAATGCGATAGATGGTAGGACACTCCATACATATCACACTGAGGGTGCAGGTGGTGGACATGCTCCAGATATTATGAAAATCGCAGGTGAGCAGTTTGCACTCCCCTCATCAACTAATCCAACTAGACCATATACTGTGAATACGGTTGATGAACACCTTGATATGCTGATGTTTTGTCATCACCTCAATCCAGCAGTACCTGAGGATGTGGCTTTTGCAGAGTCAAGAATCAGAGCAGAGACAATTGCTGCAGAAGATGTATTGCATGACGAGGGAGTGTTGAGCATGTATTCATCTGATAGCCAAGCTATGGGTAGAATTGGTGAAGTTGTAATCAGGGCATGGCAAACCGCTGACAAGATGAAGAAAATGAAAGGAAGATTGACAGAAGAAACAGGAGACAATGATAATCTTAGAGCTAAAAGGTATATTGCAAAGACTACCATCAATCCTGCTATAACGCATGGTGCCGCTGATATCCTTGGGTCTCTAGAAGTAGGAAAATATGCTGATATCGTTATGTATCAAACGCCATTCTTTGGAGCCAAGCCAAAAATGATTTTTAAAGGTGGTTTCATTGCTTGGTCAATCATGGGTGATCCTAATGCGTCCATCCCAACGCCTGAACCTGTCTATTATAGACCAATGTTTGGTGCTATGGGTAAGGCAGTAAAAAGAACGTCCTTGACTTTATCATCAAAGGCAGCCGTAAACCTTGGAGTGAGAGAAAAACTAGGATTAGAAAAGGTTCTACATCCGGTACACAATTGCAGAAACATTGGCAAAAAAGATATGGTCTGGAACGATAAAACTCCAGAGATTACTATAGATCCTGAGACATACGAGGTAAAACTGGACGGAAAAATAGCTACAGTTGACCCTGCAAAAGAATTATCCCTAGCACAAAGATACTTCATGGCTTAAGAGATAAACTATATCGACATATACTATTTTTTATTTTATTTTCTTTTTTATCGAGATATATACCTCATAGTAGGATAATATTTTATGTCTAATCCAAATTATGGAGTTTGGAGACCAATTGCAGAAAACGTAGAGTTTAATGCTCTTGAATCTAATTCACAAGCAGTAATGGCTGTTGCAGAAACAGTCAGAACAACTTTAGGTCCAAAAGGTCTCGATAAACTCTTGATAGATCAAGCTATGAATCGACACGTTTCAAACGATGGAGTTACCATTTTACTCTCTTTAAGGGCCATACATCCAGTTGCAAGAATGATAGTCGAAATTGCAGAAAGACAAGAACAGCTAGTCGGTGACGGTACAACTACTGCGGTTGTAATGGCTTCTGAAATGATAAAAGAAGGGAAGAGGCTAGTAAAGGAACTAGGAGTGCATCCAACCAAAGTAGTGGAAGGGATAGATAATGGTGTTAAACAAGCATGCAAACTTTTAGAAAAACAAGCAAAGAGTATATCATTGAATGATGACGAGCTTGAACAAGTAATAAGAACATCTCTCAATTCTAAATTAGACGGTGCAAATTTATCTACTTTGGTTATCAAATCCATTAGAACCATTGGAGAAAATTCTGTCTATAACTCATCTTTTGATTTTGATAAATC
>DATIFZ010000110.1:0-25321 GCA_035454925.1 Nitrososphaeraceae archaeon | reverse complement strand
CAAAGTTCGTCAACTGAAAATTTTGTTGTAAAGGAATACACATTAGCTGATTTATGGAGCCTTTCCATATGCTCCTTTAATCTGAATATATACAAATTCTCATCAGATGAATATGCACGTATTCCTTCAAAGACCGCCGTTCCATAATGAAGAGCGTGTACAAAGACAGGGATCTTGGCATCTTCCCATTTCAGATGTTGTCCATCGAACCAGACAAAATCTACAGCCTTATCCTTCATAGTGGGAAATCAATAATTGGATAATAAAAGTATTCAAATTCTAATCCTCCGTATTCAGAACGTTGGAACTAATTGAGAATACCTTCTATAGGGAACTTCATCCCAAATATTTTAATGGTTTTGTCAGGTGATTGAGCAAATTTTTCAACTATGCTCCAATTATCCCTAATTATATTGGCAACAGATTTTGGTACCATTGCTTCCCATGAATCTCTAACTCTTCCATTGTATTGTTCTGTATTTTCTTGATGATTGTTTTGGGCTGGGTGGTTCATGTTATTGTTAATATTTTTGTCAAGTTCGTCCTTTCTTAGTTTCTCTATCGCCTCTTGATAAAGTAACTCTTTTACATTAGATGAAGATATTTGAAGTCTCTTTGCTTTGATTGGATGAAGATTATACAATCGCAGAGCGATTCTTTCAGCTGTATCTCCTGTATATGAAATAAACCGCTCCTCTAGGACGTTACGGAGGATCCCTGTTCGCAACACCCATGAATATGGGGACACAATCGGCGGAAGGTATTTGATATATGGAGAAACGAATTTGTAATTAGGTAGGATCACTATATTTTTACGACCATTGAATAAGCTTAGTAGCATCTTTTTTCTTATCTCATACGAAAATGGAAAAGTCCTTGTATTTACCTCTCTATCTTCTCTTGAGAAAATAACTGGAAAAATATACACATGATATTCTTTAGCTAATTGAGAAATTATTTTTTCATGCGAATTTGTAATTGGATTTAAATGTGCTAGATATAGCGCCGCAGTCTTTTCCAATTATTAACCTTGATAGAAAATAATAACAAAAAGTAAGGAGGAAGGCCCCTATGCTTTCTTTACTTCTATTTCAATCGTAGAGACATTCCTTGTTCTGCCATCTTCTGCTTGGAGCGTTTCTGAACCAATCCTTACATCACCGATTGCATATCCTGCATTTTCCATTCTCTTTAGAATTATTTGTGAGACATCGACAGCTCTTCCGATACTAAGACCTCTTGCCTTTATGGTTACTGATGGTTGATTTGCTAATTGAATAAGCGTAGAGGTTACATAAGCCATCAGAGGTTTCTTGCCTATGTATATAGAATCGCGCGGTCCGTCTCTCTGTGTTTGTGCATTCTGTTGTACTTCAGACATGAAAACCAGTAGTCAAAAGGATAATTTAAATCTAAAACATGTTTTCTGATTTCAAAATATCAATGTTCTGAGGAGTAAGTAACTTGAGTAGATGCAGTTTCAGGAAGATCGTGAAGTCAAAGGCAACAAGAAATTATAGCCGATTGCCTTTTACGGTTATATATCTTAGTTTACATTTGTATTATTGAGATATGGAGAAGAGAACCCGCGAAAATGGAACAAATGCCGAAGATAATCTAGCTGAATCAAACACAAATACAGACTCCGGCATTCAAGGCACCGATTCTGATTCTGAAAATTCATCTATCGATAATAACGACGATGAAATTCAACCAACCCGAAAAACACCTAGAAAGTTAGATTCAAACGTCAAAATTGAAGATTATGATTTGATAGTGAACAGTCTAAAGGAGGCTACCACAGCCTTTAAAGATGTAATTTATTCTATCAGCAAAAAAGCCCAAGAAATTAGAGAGAAGGCTGAAGAAACATTTACAGTAGGAGCAAGGAGAGATGCAAGAGATATCAAGGCACTTGGAGTTTATGTAGAAAGTGTCGCCAAAGGTTTCGAAGATACTATGATGGAAATCAAAAAGAGTGGTTATGGTGACGAGGAAAAGCTTTTGAAAGGTTATAAGAAGCTACTTGAAGAACAAATTAATCTCATTAACGCTAGAATAGAAATGGTAAAGAGACTTAAATCTAGATGATCGAGCCGTAGTAGAGAAGTGCAATTTAAAGATCTTTATATCCACCTTTTACCGAAGTCTAGAAACAATATTGTTCATTTGATTTGGTACATTCATTTGAATTATTTATGTTCTCCCGATACCGACTTGATAGTATTTAAGAGCATCCTGATAATCAATTAGAAGACATGGTCTTATTCAATGAGATAAACCACACCAAAATATCAGTTGCATTATCAGTCCTTACTATTTTTTCAATTTTTCTGATAGTAGATTACTTGGAACACAATCTCGCCTTTGGTTCATTCCATGAGGATCCGATAATTACTATTGGTTTGGATTCAGAATTCCTGACATATGATGATATTATAACTGGATTTAGCATAAAATATCCTCCTGATTGGGAAAGAGCCCAACACTTGGACAAATCAGTCACCTTTCTAGCTCCAAGAGAAAGTAATTCAGATATAAATCCGGCAGGCCTTGGGATTATGGTTATAGAAGTTGAATCGAATAAGACACTTGCTTCAATAACGCAGAACCAACTAAATACACTAAAGAATCTGTACCCAGACATTCAAATTCTGGAATCAATGGAAACTATATTTCTAGGACACCCTTCCCATATGGTTATTTTTACAGCCACTGATAATACACAAAGTATGAGAAAGGCTATGCAGATCTGGTTTAAGGAAGACAATAAAGCATTTTTAATGACCTACAAATCAGATAATCAAAGGTACTCAAAATACCTACCCACTATCGATAAAATGCTAAATTCATTTTACACATACAAAAAATAATTAATGAATGCTATTGATTTATGATATCATTTCATAGACCTATCAAAAATATTCAAGAATTATAACTTAACGAGTCAAAACCTGAATTTGACAAGAATTTATTAGTATTATTATTAATTTTCTTTCATTCTTCGGGAAGCTTTGAAATGCTCAACAGATCTTCGATATTTTCTTCGCTAACACCTTTTTTGGCTAATTCTCGTCTCAGTTTCTTCTTATCCTTTATCTTTTGAGGAACATTTCTTGTATGTTGTGTTATATAATCAATGAATTGTGAATCATCTATTATTGCATTGTTAAACTCGGTACTGGAATTAACGGTTAAAGATTCATAGTGAGGATTTATTATTATCGAGTTTGTTAGCTCTGTATGCTTAAGATCCGCACCACCAAGATCGACTCCTACCAATCGAGCACCACCAAGATTAGCTCCTACCAATCGAGCACCACCAAGATTAGCTCCCATTAACTTGGCACCTACAAGATGTGCATCTCTCAGGTTAGCTCCCCATAGACGAGTGCTTATTAGGTTAGCTCCCCAAAGACGTGCTCCCACTAGATCCGCACCACCAAGATTAGTCCCCACCAGTCTGGCTCCACTCAAATTTGCACCCATCAAATCCGCTCCACTCAAATTTGCACCCATCAAATCCGCTCCATCCAGATCCGCTCCACTCAAATTTGCACCCATCAAATCCGCATCCCTTAGATCCGCATCCCTTAGATCCGCATCCCTTAGATCCGCTTCTCTAATTGATAAAATCTTAAATTCTATCGCTCTCTTGTCATTGAATTCATTAATCTTCCCACTTTGCAGTAACTTTACTGCTTCATAGTTTACAGTTTTTCCAGGGATGCCAGTAGGTTCAATAGCAACTTCTATTGCACGACTGTATATACTCCAATCGCGTACGTTTCTTAAGGTATCTGAGTTTTTTACCAAAAAATCCCACAAATCCGAATCTGTTTTAAAATCGCGCAACACCTTCCATACTTTCGTATCAATTTCATCTTTTTTTTCTTCGTACAAATCCAAATTTTTAAGACGAGTCTCGTCATCCATCTTGAGATATTTATCTAGTCCTCTAAAGAAAGATTCATCTGATTTTACTAATATGTTATAGAACTTATTCCATCGTAAATGTACTGCTTGAGCTACTAGTAATTCCTTTGGTTCAAAATTTTTCTTGCCCGAAAAAATCAATTCCTTTGGTTCAAAATTTTTCTTGCCCGAAAAAATCTCACAGGCCACAAAAAAGTTGTTCAAGAATCTTTTAATTTCTCTAGGATTATTGTCTATTGCAACTGAAATTTGTTCTATATTCTTGTCTACAACATCTTTGAATTTATCATGAATCATACCTTTTTTTATGAGATCCTTTACTAATCTGACGATGTCCTGGTTACTCCATTTAGGTAAAGTTATTGGTACCTGGATCAACTTCTTAATATAACGTTCTCCATCAATGCTAGATTCGCTATTTCCAACTTTGCTTAACTTGACTATCATATCATGGCTTATCCCTATTACGTAGATAAGACCCTCAATATCATGAAATATTCTTATCATCTCTAATATTTCAAAAGCTTTCCCTGGAGAACATTTGTCCAAATCATCAATAAAAATAACAATCCTAAAAGCAGGATTATCTACTCTCAGATTCTTTATCTCCTTCTTGATTTCCTTAAAACCATCGAAATAGATTGTATCCTTGTCTAATTCTGCAATTAATTGAATCTTCGAATTTAGCTCTTTCTTAAATGTATTTATCATTTCCTGGGAAATTTCATCCTCTTCTGACGCGTACTTTGATATAATAGATGTAAGAATTTCCGGAGTTCTCTTCAGAAAATTTATTGCACTTGTTTCTAATTTCTGCTTTAAATTTTCGAATTCATTCTCAGCAGGTAACGTATAAGCTATACTTTTTAATAATGAAACCAGCGGAAACATTTCCCTTTTGTACCGTGACGCTTCGAGTTTTATTTTGACTAAGTCCCTGTCAGTTTGAAGGGCCTTATCAACAGAATTAATTAATGTTGTCTTTCCAGTTCCCCAATCACCAAATACTCCAATACTAAATTTTGGATGAGAGTTTTTTATAATATTGACAATGGCATTAGAGTATAAATTAAAATCAAGGATTGGATCAATCACCGTGTCGTCTGTTAAGATTAATCCGCTTTGAACCAGTTCATCCTCTCTAGACAAAATCACATCTTACTTTAACTTGATTCATTTTTAAGTATTTGTTGCTATCCTAGGTTTAGGCATAGTGTGTTTTAGTTTTAGTGAACTGGGTTAACAAAATGACTTAATTATGTATTACCAACATTATTAATTATCTAATTGGACAAATACAATTAGGCCTTTTCGGACGTTCATTCAATTGATTTATGCTTAATTACTAATCATTAATTGAAATTGACAGTTTTTAAAGATTTAATTCGCATTTTAACGATTTAGATTTAGACTTCAATTGTATTCTTATAGACTTTCAACGAAACAAAATGATTACTAAATAAAAGACTTGTTAAGTTGATTTTAAAAGGTTTTTTTAATATTTGTTTGGTCGGATTCTTATATGATACTTGAAAAGATAAATATTATTCATAGTAACAAATTTTTCAAAGTAACACAACACAATAATGCAATAGTAAATTTTTATATCTTAATTCTGCGTATCGACTACCATGTTCTACTATTGTAGAGGATTAATAGAATGTCCTACTATACTATCGCCTTTCAGAATAATGCAACAGGGACACCTTTGATCCAGACAAACTGTTGCCTGTTCATGCTTGCATACAGAGCAAATACATTGCTGCTGTTGTATCTTTCCTAACTCCTGCATCTCTTTCTTTTCTCTACGTGATCTTTCATCAGCGTATAACCATAAAAATACTACTGGTATCCCGATTGCAAAGAAAATGAGCATTGTACGAACGGGAACTCGTAAAGTAAATAATGCCAAACCAAAAATTAAAGCCCCTATGCCGAGAGCTGCAAGCCAGCGATTCGTGAGATTATCCACATTCAAATTCAAACTACTTTATCTACCACTTTATCTACTGTATGTAGCTTTCCTCTTCATTTTGAATATATCTGTCTTCGTTCGAACTACTATCATCTGATTTAACCACATTCATTTTCTTTTTCTTTCGTAGCTTTCTAACTTCTTCAAGTATTTCTCTTAACCTATCCTCTGATATCTTTGCAATCCTAGCGTCACATTCTATGCCTCTGGCATCAAGAACCTGCTCTGTTAGACTAATCATCTCTTGTTTATCTCGTTCTTCATCTTCACTTAACATGTTAGCACTTTTGAATCGAAAGAAGGCAAATTCGCTCATCTCACTATTATAATACTACAACAAACTTATTATTAATATTAATGTGCAAATTGGAAAACGAAATATTACTAAATAAGATATTATAATACCCTTAAATCTAGGTTTTCTTCTTGCTCATTTCAAATTTCCAACTCCTCTTATAATTTTCATCCCGAAGATTGAATCCTTTAAAAAGCTTAAAGTACGTTTCCTTAATCACCTTTTGCTTATCAATATCCGATTGAATCCAGAGAAATTCAAAGATAGATAACAGGGAGTTGAGCTTGATTTCGTTATTGGAATATACGCTTAGTCCTTTCCCACATTCTGGGTTTCTATTGAAATTGAAATCTGGAGAAATGTCAAGAAATGTCCTTCTATCGAATATCATTGTTGTCATTCTTGTTTGTAAGGATTTTTGTAAGTATTGGACTGAGATATTGGGGAAGTTATCATGAAATGAATCTCTTATTTCATCCTTAACTTTCTTGTTCTCACAATAGACTATTGTCCTTACCCTTACGCCATTCTTTGAAGCCTCTTCCAATAAATCCAATATGCCTAATTTTTTTGAATGAATCAAAACTTCAAATTCTGAGAATAGAACTAATATTTCATCTATTGATGACGTGATAGATTTCCTTATGATATTGCGTATCTCGTATGACTTGGAAACATTTTTTGTAAAAGATATTTCTTTATCATACTTGAATTCTTTAATTTTTTCTTTGTAAGGTAACGCAATACTCCACAACGAATCAAATAGGAACTGTTGAGCAGACACGAATGATTTGTCAGAAACGCGTAATAATCTTCTTCTATCGTTATTCTTCTTAAGAAACATCATAAATTCTGAGTTGTCTATGAGTATGATATTGTATGCGATTTTATCAAAATGCCTAATCTCAAAATAGTTTAGAAAGCTTCTATATAATGAAGTCTGTTTCTTGCCTATATCGGAGATCATTCTTAATTTCAATCCCTTCTTTTTAAGATCAAGAAATTTTGGTGATAGGCCATTAGAGTCAACGAAGATAAAAAATTCACTGGCAAGAAAGCAGTCAATACCCGCTGTTGCCCTAGATATAGCCTGTAATGTAATTTTTGCAATGGAGTTGGACGCTACACTAATTTCATTACTAGCAGGGTCACGGGACAATTAACACGTATCCACAGAATTGATCATGATATAAAAGATATGTAAGGTGGAAGTAATGGTTGACAAAAACTGAAATTTCTGCTATCATTGAACTTGTTTAATTAATAATATCACGTTAAGCCTTCAACTGGAGCAAATCCATGATAATAGGGAATCTGTCCTAATTCATCTTTTGGCGGAATCTCTACAATAGATATCAGGTGTCCTTCAGGATCTTCTATAATGGCATGCTTTCCAAAGGATTCTTGAGTTATCTGCTTATGAAATTTGACATGCTTATCTTCGAGTTTTTTACACACAGACTCCAAGTTACTCACACTGAATCCTACTAACATATTTGAAGATCCTTTCTGTTTGATACGTACAGGATGCAGTGCCAATACAGCACTTTGACCCTCATTCTGAAATTCAACCCAATCAGGTGATTGGTTTTTTATTTTCAATTCAAGGATGTCCCTATAGAAAGCTATGCACTTCTGTAAATCTTCGACTAAAAGTATTGCGGCACCAAGTCGTTTGAACATCTAATCCTACTTATTTCCCTATGTCTTAAATTTGATTCGGTTCAGATTATTATCCCCTCGAATAATCCGAAATGCCTTAAATTAACAAGATTGCTTGTGCAAGATTCAATCAAAACTACCATGATTTTGTAGTCAATTGCCATTTACCAAAAAATGCATACTTTTCGAATAAAATTATTAGTTCAAAACAGAATGATTAAACGGGGTAAAGAAAATAAATTAGTAGAAAAACAAGACAATATTTCAAATTGGTAATTATAATTATAATATTAACACCCAATTGAAAGGTCACTATTTAAGAAACGGTATTATGTCATGTTGTTTTATTTACGGTATGTCTGGCCACCGCCAGCACTTTGTAAACGTAGTAGGTCAATATGAAGATGTAATTTGCGATTATCGTACTTGTCGCCATAAGCTTTCAGAACATGGCTCATCAAGTCGTAAATGTAGATGCAGTCATCCTAGTAATAAGGCAATTGGGATAGATTTTTGATAAATATAAAAGGCACTCTCAAGTATGATATATTATCGACAAATGAATATGGCGTTCTCTTAGATGGTTAAGAGAAATGAGCGTAACAAAAGTTGGGTTCAATGATGTGAAAGTACTCCGTCTAACAGAATATCATGCAAAAGATTAAAACTGGTCACTTGAGCTTATTCATTACAGAGTCAACTTTCTGATCCAGATTCTGTTCCTTATCCAATCTTTCATCAATGTGCACTATAGAGATTACTCTCTGGATTCCAGAAGACTTGACAGCTTCATGCGCAATATTAATTGCACTGAGGATGTCTACCATGTTATTTGATTGAATTTGAGTCCCAAGTGGCGTGAGGGTTGCTTTAAGGTCTTTGATTCCGCTAATAGCATCAAAAGCTAATGCTATTTCCTTACTCATACTCGTCCCAGAACGCATTCCAACAGGTAGCACACTTATCTCTGCGGTAATCATCCTGATAGATTATCTCGCAATGAAAATATTTAAGTCCTCCTAATTTCGGATACCATTCAATAGAAAAGAAAAAAACTATTCTCGAATTAACATAATTCATGTAAGGACTATGGTTGCTATTGTTTCTGCATGCTTTGCGAATTATAGTTCAAACGATTAAAAAATTAGAATCATTATTGTGTTTTATTTAGAACTAAATTATTTGTTAACGCATTTGATAATGGTGAAGTTTTATTCAAATCCGTAAATAGAACAATAGTAGTGATTGATTGAAGTGTACTGTTTGGTAAACTGGTAACAAATTGCTGGAACCCAGTCTTCTCAACTTTGAATCCATTTGGAACTGAGGTAGTTTTAAGTAAAGTCCCATTCGATGTATATATTTTCATCGTCGCACTGATTTGCTTGCCTACTGTGGCAGGATCAGACACTGAATATATAGTAGTTAATTTAATCTGTTGGACGTTCTTGCCAGGCGGTAAAAAAAATTGACCATCACCTAACTTCAGCAGTATCTCTTTTCCATGATTTGCAAATAATGGTTGGTGAGCAATTGAAAAAACAAATATGCTAACCACAATAAACGGGACAATACTTCTGTAGTTTCTTGTTTTCTTATTCCAACCCATTCAAATACTCACCTTTTTAGTCATTGAATATCATTTGAACTTTTAGTTCAACCTCGACATATTAACGGTAGAATATAAAAATTGATGTTAATTAACTGATAGTTTATGATAATTGATCTTAAAGCAGAATAAATCGTTCATTTTAGTTTCAATACGGGAAGCACCAGCAATATCACGGTCACACCTCCCAACAACCAAGCTATCTCATAGCCCACGCGGTTCGCAACGATTGAAAATAGTACGGGAATCCAAAAAACCCCAAATAGTGAGAGACCGTTAACATAACTTACAGCAAGAGTCTGATATTTAGATTGAGATTTGTTGATTTCTTTGGCTTTGGCGTACACGATTACAAAACCTGCAGATAAGAAAAATCCGGTTATCACAACTGAAATCATGATTACGTATAGTGAATCAGTGGCAAAACCTACTATGCTGAAAGCGGATACGATACCTGATATAATTAGGAGCTTCTTTGCATTACCGATTTTATCATAAATTCTTCCAAACAGTGGTGAGGATACTAGAGCAACTACTAAACTCAGACTAGCTATTAGACCTGCGTAAATGGGGTTCATATTCAAATGAACAACAAAGTAGAATACGCCAAATGTTAGAACCATACTTGATCCTGCCTGAAACCCAAGCAAAGTAAAACCGAGAATTATCAATGATTTATTAAAAATGGTTTTTAATATATCCGAAATCTTAATTCTAAAATCCTCTGATACTTTAACTTCTTCCTTTAACAAAGTTCTGCTCAACATAATTGCCGTAGCTATTCCTAAACCACCACTCAGAATTAGTGATGCCCTCCATCCTAGAGCCTCAGCCAATACAACCCAACCAAACAATCCCACAATTCCACCTAAGGCATGCGCAGAGTTCAAGAGTCCAATTCCCAATCCTTCAGATTCTTTCCCCACATATTTTGAAATCAGCATGACACTGGGTCCAAAGAAACACGCCATACCAATCCCAATCAAGAATCGCAAGATAGTAATCTGCATTGTACCACTTGCCAACCCAGTAACTAACGCTGCACTTGAGGCAATCACTATTCCATAAATGGCTATGTTTCTCAAACCGAACTTTGCAGCTATAATTCCCGCAGGTACTTGGAAGAGGCCAACACCGATAAGAAAACTAGCGCTAATTATTCCCAACATGGCTATGTCTTCTCTAAAATCCAAAGCCATGAGGTAAAAGATTGAAGCAATATTAAACCAGTTAATTGTATATATTATTCTAGCGAACAGTAAGGAAAGTATTGCTACTTTAATTCTGGCCAATACAATCACGTTGCTATATAATAGACTTGATCGTAAAAATACGAATTCGTTACGGGATCTAGAAACTCTACTTCTGACCTAGTACTATGTGATATTCCCTAATATCTTCAAATGCCTTTATTTTATCTTTTATCTGAATAGTTTCTAAGTTGAATTTTTCTAGAATTTTTTCTTTTGTATATTGTGAAATAACTATTTGATCAGATTCAGCTATTCCTTCCAACCTACTTGCCAAGTTCACATGTGTTCCTATAACTGTGAACTGATCCCTTTCTTGGCTTCCCATGAGCCCAACTAGCACCGAGCCTGTGTTAATACCGCATTTTATTTCTATTCTTATATCAGAATTAGTAACTGTCTTCCATAGTTCCAGCCAATTTCGCTTAAAAATCTGGAACGCCTGCTTCAGCTTTAGGGCAGCAAGAATCGCATTGGATGCTCCAATTGAACCATCGTCATCTTGTTCTTTGAATCCAAAATATGCAAGTATGCCATCTCCAATGAATTTATCTATAATTCCACCGTATTCGTGTATTATAGGCACCGCCACACCCAGGTATTCATTGAGAAAAACGGCTATCAACTCTGGATGATCTCTGAAGATCTCTGTTAATTTTGAAAAGTTAGTAATGTCCCAAAAAACAATGGTCATAACTCTATTCTGGATCAGTGTTGCATAAGGATCGCTTAGATATTCAATGATTGCAGGATCTAGCTGTCTCTGAAGGCGAGTTAATATTTTTTGATTTGCGTTGTCAGATACGAACAAATTCATGTCATCTAAGAATTTTGATTTCTCCTGTTCTGTCATCTGGTCCTCGGGTATAGGAAATATTGCTATGACTCCTCTTTCAGAAGGATGTATAGAACAATAGTATGGTATGCTCTGCTGATTACTATCAATCTTGACAGTAGTTGATTCTCCTGGCAACATACTGCCAGTCTGAAAAAAGGGACTTTGCAATGAGGAATTTGCGTCCCCCGAAGTCAAGTTATGTACTTTTGTATCCCGATTAATCCAAGTTATGGAATCGCCCTTGACTATCTTGACAATCCTTGGTTCAAAATACATTATTTCAGTAGTATTCTCTTTAAATCTAGGAATAACCACAAATTGTTTCAAACAATCCTCAATAATTTTGAGGGAATATAACCTTACGTAGTTTATACCTTATTTTGGCTTGAGAATTTCACTTGATGTATAATAGATATCTTATGCGAATTTGAAAATTGTTAACCAAGAAAGACATTAATTATGGTTCCAGGGCTTAACAAATAATGGAAGGCGTTCAAAAGTTAAAGTGTAGTTCCTGTGGAATTACATTTATGTCTGAAAATAATAGTCCACTTTGCCCTACATGTTCTGAAAATTCTAGTACTCATAATCACGGAGAAGAACATGGTTGTGGCTGTGGTGGTCACTGACTACTTTTTTAGAATGCATTTATATTTAGTTCTTTTTGAAGTATCAAATTTTTATTTATTCCCAATTCTGAATTCTAAATTCGATTCTAATACGTAGTCATACTCTAGTCTTAGTCAGACATGGCTAATGTGGGAACTAGAATATCTTTTTGGTAAAAATGAAAACATCAAAATACAAAATGATAAAATACGACTCTAGTTTTTGTCTTGACAAGAATTTCTTAAACCACTACAATTTCTAACTCATCATAGGAATCTTTCACCGAAAGTTCAACCAATGTATCTTCATAGATTAATAACCAATCTCTTATACCAATTACAGGAAGCTTTCTAACAAATACTTTACCGGTTTGAATCAAGTTTGCCCTTATGTATGCAAATCGTAAAGGATCTTGATTTTCAGGATTCTTAGACTTAAAGAGGCTTTCCTGAAGTTCAATCCCTGGTCTACCTCCTTGTATGTTGAGCGTAACGTTTTCAGCGAATCTGTTTTGTATTTTTGCTGTAACATAACTTTGCCCGATTTCAAATTGATGAATATTTAGCAATACTTGAGACCTTACAAATGGCCCTTTTGGTATTTCGCGAAACAATCCTTCAGATATTTTATCATAGAACAATTCCAATCAGTAGCTAATTTCGTGCATCGACCTATATACAAATTACCACGTCTTGACCAACGCACCCTAAATCAACTATTATATAACACCGTCTTCGCTGCAATCTGTGTTCTATTACGACCTGTTCGTTATAACACTTAATAATATTATTTGATCTTAGTCTACCATCTTGGTTACTCTTGAGGACTTAGTCCCTTTGTATGATTACTTTGGATATCCAGGAATCATGATGGTAAGCTTTATCACAAATATGTTGTTCTTTTTACCAATACCCTATTTCCCCATTCCTCTACTAGCGGTATTCAACAAGAACTTGGATCCACATTTAATCTCTCTATCCGGCACAGCTGGTGCTGTTGCGGCGAAGATGATAATCTTTTATCTTGCATATTCTGGACGCAATATCATTACCAGAAAATCAAAGGGAAAAACTATATCACTTCAAAAACTCCTGGGCAAGTACGGCTGGATAGGCGCACTAGTCGCCCCGGTGATTCCATTTTCGGAAAATCTCATATACATTACATTGGGTCTGACAAGATATAATCCACAGAAATTTGCTATTGCCGTATTTACCGGAGTACTATTATATAATGAGTTTATTGTATGGATAGGAGTCTTTTTAGGAAGACCATTTGTTAACAGCATGATTTCAACGTTTACAAATACGGATAATCCAGCTCTTATCATAATGGCTGTTATTCTAAGTATCTCTGGAATTTTAATAACCCTTTACTTGTTAATAAAAATAAATTGGAATAAGATAATTGGAAAAAGGTTTCCATGGACCAACATCAACACCAAAAACAATAACAATAACGAAGGGTCATAACATTCGTTCGCCCTATTTAAGTAACGATTATTTAGCTTTCTAATTCTCAAAAGTTCCTTTAGAGAATATCGAATTAAAACTACTTTTGAATTTTTCCAAGAATTGCATAGGAAATTTTATTTAGAGAGAGCGCTTAAGCTAACCATATTGCATTATTGGGTAGGATCATTTTGTCGTATCTCTGATAAGAAACATCGAGCACCTATCTTTCCTGCTGGGGCAACAGCAGTATCAGACGTGATCAAGATAGTAGCTGATTTAGGAAACCAAATACCTGATAAATCTTGGATGCTCTACTTGCTGGAATTATTTACAATCCGCAATGTGCCGATTGAATTGAATCTTATCTGTCAGTTTGATAATCAGGACTACTTTGAGGCTATATTTCAGGGTGTCAATAGATATAGGTTTACAAAAGTATTACCAATTATTGAACACTCATACCTACGAATCCTCGTGCTGGACAAAATAAATAGACAAATTAAATATTCTATTACTGATCAAATCACAGGAAAATCAGAAACCTTTGATTTTTCACTTGGCTCGATAAACTTTGATTATGTTGGAGGAAATCAGTTTTCGGGGATTGAGTGGTGGAATAAGATGGGAAACTTTCCCTACTCAATCAGGTATAAAGTAGAGGTATCTCAACTTATGGTTGGTTTTTCAGAGAAGGATGACCCCGAATCAATTACTTTTATTCCGCATGACTCGTTGATACCAAATAAAGATAACTCTGGAACAGCTTATCCAATAACATTTCAAAATATAATGCTAAGAGATGGCTGTGTATGTTATTCAATTCAATCAGGTAAATGTAATAATGGAATTCATTACAATATTTAAAAAGGATGTGACAACGAATTAGATTCTAGTTCAATCCTGAATTCTAGCAATTTTCTTGGTAAAAGATACTCAAAGTTTAAAACATACATAATCGAAAGTAATTTTTATTGATAGGGTGGATTGTACTCATACTGGTCATTTTAATTATTCTGGCACTAATAGGCTTAGGCTGGGATACATTTTTTGGCGGGGTTAAGAAAGGTGTAGAGAAAATTGGAGATCTTCCAGAAGTGAAGAATTTGACCAATAAAGCAAAGAACGAATTCGGTAGTATTGTTGGTAACTCTACACTCGATATTGTATTGGTTATCAAAATCATTTGAATGCTTGAATTTTGCAAAAGAAATAATTTTATGAAAGGGAGTTGCCAGCCCCGTGTTTGGCATCCCTTCCATAGTCGTTAGAGCATGGACTTTCGGTGAATGGAGCCAAAAACCAAAAATCCTTTCTCTGCTTAGTTGTAGCACAACAAAACATAAAATGTTTTACTAGAATTTCAAAACTAGCAAATTTTAACAGCTTATGCATCCTTAAAACTGAAGGCTGGATAAAAAATGATTCTGAATAGTATCAGTAAGAGTTGGAAATCTTGTTTGATATAGTAGTATCTCATATGACTGAATAATAACTGGACATGATTTTTGGTAACGAGCAAACAAAGTATAAAGAATAAAGAAAGAAATTTCCGAGGGTATAAGAATCAAAGGACATCTTAATAGGTCGAATATCAAGTACCGTAAGCGACATAATTTAGTCCCACTAAGACAAAAACATCCCAGAGATCTTAAAAATTAGCACAACAGCGGAGCAGGATTTAAGTAACAGTTTTAAATGACGGAGTGGATTATTATACATGTTCTACAATACTTTGAATAATGGGGATGATATCTAAATGTCACAAGCTGTGTCTGAAAATGAGAATTTGAAATGTCATATTTGTGGCATAATGTTTGCAACTCGGCAAGAAAAGCAACAACATATGAAATTAGAACATCAGAAGAAAGAAGAACCGACCGGAGTTGGCTAAATTCGAAGTTTTTTGTATTTTAACAATTCAATCGATATTTCAAGTTCAACTTTATTAGGTTTATTGTAGTAGCTCTAATTACCCTACATAGTAATGCTTTTAGAGTATCTTCTCTGGTATCATTTCAGGTTTTGATTTTAATACTGATTAATAAATATTATATACCATATTAAAATATGACAGAAATCGGATATTGGGCATCCCAAGAACAGTATTCAATGCAACAATTGATTGATTTTGTAAAGGCGGCAGAAAAAGGAGGTTTCGAATCAACTCTTACAAGCGACCATTTTCATCCATGGTCACATACAAATGGACACGGAAATTTCACATGGGTCTGGATTTCAGCCATCGCCGAAAGAACTAAAAAAATGAAATTTATAACAGGAGTTACTGCTGCTGTATATCGATATAATCCTGGATTGATCGCACAAGCTTTTGCTTCCCTAGATGTACTGTATCCTGGACGTATTGGTTTGGGTGTGGGTTCTGGTGAGGCAATGAATGAAGTAACTTTGGGATTTGATTGGCCCTCTGCAGAAATTAGGGTTGAAAGAACCATTGAATCCATTCAAATCATCAAAAAATTATGGAATAAAAGCGAAAATAGTTCCAGAGAATCAGAAAAGTCAGGATTGAATAATAATAGTAGTAATAATAATATTCACTTTAGCGTAGATGAGGATGGCTTTGTAACATTTATAGGTAAATATTTTAAAATCCAAAACGCCAAACTGTACACACCTCCTTCAACGAACATACCTTTGTTTATGGCAGGTTCGGGTACGAATGCAATCAAGGCTGCGGCTGAATATACGGATGGCCTGATTACAACCGCAAAACCTGAAGAAGTAAAAGAAACATTTGAAATATTTGATAATGCTGCTAAGAATGCAAACAAGGATATTAATTCACTGGAAAAAATAGCAAAACCAAAAGTATCATATTCTGAGGATTACGATAAAGCATTTAAGGCAACCGAGTTCTGGCGTACTACGCAAATAGACGATGCGTTTGATATTAATATTAATGATCCAAGGATTCTAGAAGAAAAAGCGAAAAGAGAAGTGTCAGATGATGAACAAAAGAAATCAACTATTATAGTTACCTCCATAGAGGACCTAATTACCCCGATCGAAAAATATCTTAATGCTGGTTTTACAAAAATTTACATGCATAGTACAAGTCCAGATGAAATTCAATTTATTAGATTATTTTCAAGAAAGGTCTTACCTTACTTTCAAGATACTTGGAAAAAAGCTTGATCTTGTCCCCGAATAAAAGTAAACATATTTTGTTTTGTAGATGTGAGTACTAATAGGGAATCGAGATTTACGTTTATGAGATATCCTTCTTAATTCCATTTTTCTTTTTTTGGATACTCTCTTATTGGATGTCGTATCCTGCTAAAAAAATATTTAATGGTTTGCTCCTTCAATGGTTATTTAGTAATCTAACCATTCTGCAACTTATCCAATTACATTTTTTCCAAAAGAAGTTGTTTCCTTTTCTGAAATTCAGATTCACTCAAAACTCCTTTTTTCACTAATGTAGAGAGCTTCTCAATTTCATCGGCGATTGAGATATTATCAACACTTATTGATCTATCCTCGCTGGATTCTTTCATTCGCCGCCTGATTATTTCTAATAGTTCTTCAGCCTTATCCTTTGAAAGAGCCTCCATCACACCTTCAGGGTCATCCTCTCCGGATATGTCCTCGTCAAGAAGGCCTAACTTGCTCTTGTTTACCAACGATGGCGCCTTAAATAAGATAGTTGAGGTAAATACACCCTTTTGGAGTTTTACGCTAGTTATTACGTCATAGGGAATATCAATAAGTTCAGACTTTAAGCCAAGCATGTACGGGTCTCTCATAATTATTCTTCTATCGGTAGCTATTATGGAGTCTGGTGTTAAAGCTGAGCCACCTGGCATCAATCTGGACTGTGTAGCAACCAGAAGAACTTTTTCATCCGAGTTCAATATTTTCTCAACTTTTTCAATCTCCCTCAATTCTCCTTCATCAGTTATATCTGTGTTAAATGAGTGCTTGTCAGACGAGACCAAAATTATCAATATTATCTAGGTTTACATATTTTATAAACGCTACACAAAAAGTGATCACAGCTTTGAGTTAATAATTCTCTTATGGGAGTAGTATTCTATGGAACATAAGTTACATTATATAGCCAATTCACATGTGTAAGCATTATATCGCAGTAGCGATATCTATTAAGGTAACGAATTTACCTCTAGTAAAGTCTAACCATCAAGCATTGATTTTCCCTGGGTAGAATACATGGGAAATTAATTTATGATAACAGGCATTACAGACGAACATATCCAAGAAGTGATTTAAGGAGTGTATTCGTTTTCTACAATAGTCACATTTCATCGTCTCCATTAAATTAATGTCGTAATTATGTTTTAAAAAGTTTGTATAATCATTTAAGCAAATATTTTTCTTGTTTATTTTTCTATATGAATCTGGTACTGCAAAAAGTTCACACACTAAATTAATGAGTACAAATTGGTTCGATAGATATACAAGAATCAAATTTGGTTATAATCTAGTCAAAATAGAAACAATTAAAGGACTCATTCGTTACTTCTCGATAAAGACTATGAATTCATTTATTAGCAGATTATTGACAATTTGTGGATTAATTTGTATTGCAGTCTTATTTCAAATTATAATCTCATCAAATCTTGTTGTTGCAATCGAAAGCTCAGAATCAAATACAAATAAAATTAGTTATGGTTCTGAATTAGAATCAATCGTTACTAACGGATCATCGGCAAACCAGCTTGCTTATCAAAACTCACAACATGGAATATTTATGTTGTTTCCTTCAAACTGGACCTTCTCCAATAGCGGTCTACCTGAGTATACTCAGGTAGCAGCATTTTATGGCCCTCTACAAAATCTTTCCGATCCAGTTCCACCTAGATTAACTGTCACTGTAATGAACTATCAACAAAACGTATCTCTCAAGGATTTTACTAACATGACACTTTCCTCCCTTAATCAAACAAATCAAGTGAAAATCCTAAGCTCTGATCCTATCACTCTAGCTGATCACCCTGGTTATCAAGTTGTTTTTTCAACGTTACCAAATATTGGAAATCCTGTTTCCTTTGAGATAATGCACTCCTGGGTAGCAATGGGCAAAAAGATTTATGTTCTCCAGTATAGCGCCGAAACTTCTAAATTTGATACCTATTTACCCACCGTCAAGAAAATATTACAATCACTGAGAATAGATACAGGTAATTCTCTCAAATAAGACTAATCAAATAATATTTATCAAACTTATGTCACGCTAACCTGACCCAATTGCCTATTATCTAATAGGCTTAAAAAAGACCTGAACTAACAATTATTAAACTTATAATTATAAGGAGTAGGGAATGGATGAGAACCAAGAATATCAGGGTGTTTATTGCACTAACTTTGATTGTCTGCGCTTTTGCGATAACCTACTATGTTCCAATTTTAAAGACATCTCTATTAGATATTATGACTATGACAAATTCTGACAAATTTGGAATATTGGAAATTTATCCTACAAAACCTGGGGGGAGAGAATGGTTTATTGATATGAACAATCCGACGAAGGATCATGGATTCAATCCCGCATCAAACATTTCTCGTCAAATGGATGGTTCATGGCAGATAAGCGGACGACTTGAAAACGGGAAATACGCTGGTGAGGTCAGAATGGAAGTACTTAGACTCCCAGGATCTGAGGAGTGGAAAAATATCGAGATGACTGGATACGCAAAGATAGTTCCAACAATGAATCCAAATGATTCTCTTGTTTGGTCTGTCAGAGGTGGGGTACATAATGATACTGCTCCTTGTGAAGGAACAGCTTTGAAGGGTGAAATAGATGTTAATGGAACTGTTTCTTGGGTAAAGGAGATATGGCATACAGGTGGCTATACGAGCAAACGTGCAGAAACACAAGTCACTGATCCCATTGTTGGAAGATGGATTGGATGGAAGATAGTTGTATACAATATTAATAATGACACCGCCGTAAAGATGGAATCTTATCTAGATGATAAGGCCGATAATCGGTGGTTAAAGGTTACGGATCTAATTGATAATGGTAGATGGTATGCCAATAGCCCTGATAGTGCATTTTACAGTGCAAATTGCGGAAAGGCCAAAAACTACATAATAACAAATGGGGGACCATTATCTGTCTTTAGATCAGATAATATGACATGGAATTTTAGGGACTTGAGTGTAAGGGAAATTAAGGCACCTTCATAAGAGTGAATCCTTTCTGTTTCACATCTACAAGATCTACAAAATCAAGTATAAATCACGCCTCAGAATATGCCTTCTGCTGAGAGATAATCGATCGATAACTATGGATACTTTTTAAAGGTATTAATATGCATCAGCATAGAATACGAAGATCATGACAAAAATGTTGATTTATGCAAGTGGTACATTGTGGGAATATTCTTTGCATTACAGGCTCTATTCGGATTTCCTTTATTCAAATCATTTGAGAGTGATGTTAAAAGTGATGCACGGGTTGTAATAAAAGATGCTAGTGGGACTTGCATCATAGAAGCCTTCTGATGAAATACCTAGAGTGATTCATAATTGTTCGTATGACAAGGAAGAAATTATATCACTAACGTACAAGAAAGGTTCGGCCGATATATGGCATTATGCATTAAGCAGAAAATTATAAAATAATGGTGAGATTAGTTTTGCATCAGTCTCTCTTATAGGACTTGGCCTCATCTTTAGTAAGATTGAACCATACTTTATGTCCATCATATCGTACAACTTTATCCTTTGGTAAGTAAAACTTGTCTTTATCCACTACTCCTCTTTTTGTAACAACGACGTCTGCGTTTAAATCATGGACTTCACCTAAATCATAGTCATCAATTCCTCTTGCTTCCTTCTTTTTGATATCATCCCAATCTGTTATTCCACTCATGTACACTTTAATGCAACATCTAATATAAGACTTCAAATACCTACATCTACATATTTGAATTCTCATTTCAAGTTACTAAGTGATGCCAGAAGGCATCAATAGCCTTCAATAAAGATCAGTGCAATAATTTGATCTATTTCTAGTTTTCAGACCAACTATGAATGAGGCCTAATCGGGATGAGTTTAGTAAGCCAGAAGAAAAAGGTGGAGAAACGAGATTATTAACTCCTCACTCGTTCGTTACAATAAGAAAAGGGATTTTGCAAAGACAAGTGAGCCCAAAGGTAGGATCAAAAATTACGACTCCAGTACAAAGTTAAGAAATTTTGTCGTGCAAAAACATGAAGCAAGACGATTACATTACGACCTTAGATTAGAGTCCGAAGATGGAGTTCTTAAATCATGGGCCGTACCTAAAGGGCCCTCGATGGATCCTGAAATTAAGCGCTTAGCCATCATGGTAGAAGATCATCCTTTTGACTACCTGCATTTTGAAGGAAGTATACCCGAAGGAAATTATGGAGCAGGAACCGTAATAGTTTGGGATACTGGCAGCTATAGTAGCGATAGCTCACTGTCAGAGCAGATAAATACAGGAAAAGTAACCGTTGAACTTTACGGAAACAAACTGAGGGGCTTATTCTATCTAATAAGGACTAAAAAAAACAGCCAATGGTTACTAATTAAGATTAAGGATCAGTATATATCAGCCGATGACATTACTTCAACACAACCCGAATCTGTCCTTACTGGAAGATCCAACTCGGATATTGAATTTAAGCACCGATCTCAAAAGTCTATCAAGAAATATTCAAAAAATAAGACTACTCCAAGTATAAGTACTTCTATTAGTAACAAAATCCAGATAGAATCCCTTTTCCAAAAAATAAGACCAATGTTGGCTTCGCCTTTTGACAAAGCATTTAACAACAAAGATTGGGTCTTTGAAGTCAAGTGGGATGGAGTTAGAGCGATTTTATTCAAGAGAAAAAAGGGAATCAGGATCCAGTCAAGAAATGGCAATGACATAACAAAAAGGTATCCTGAAATAGTAAATTCGGCAAGAACTTCTCTTAAAGATTGTGATTCGATAGTAGTCGACGGTGAAATCGTTGTCCTAAATGAGCAGGGACTTCCGGATTTTAATACTCACCAATATAGAATGAACATACAGGACCCTAATCAAATAATGGCACTCTCGGTAAAGTTTCCCTCAACGTATTATGCTTTTGATATACTTTACAAAGAAGACGAAAATGTAAAAGGATTAGCGTACTTGGACCGGAGGCATTTGCTACTAAAAGCTTTGAAAACTAATGAAGCTATTAGAATATCTGATTATATCGAAGAAAAGGGAATTGAAATACTGAGAAGGAGCAAGGAATTAAAATTGGAAGGTATCGTGGCCAAAAACAAAACTAGCCTCTATCAAGAAGGCGTGAGATCTAAAGACTGGCTAAAGATAAAGTACACAAAAACTCAGGATTGTGTAATTATAGGGTATACAAAAGGAATGGGGAGTAGAGTCAATGATTTTGGTTCATTAGTACTTGCAGTATACTGTCCAAAAGAAAAAAAATTAAAGTTTGCCGGCCATGTAGGAACAGGATTTGATGATGAGAGCCTTCGTGTGGTATATTCGAAGCTAAAAAATCTTGAGGTAGATACCGTACCAGTAGACAAAGTCCCATATCTTAATAGAGCGACTAAATGGTTAAGACCCGTACTGGTAGCAGAGGTTAAGTTTGGCGAATGGACTAAAGATGGCATCCTCAGAGCGCCGGTTTTTTTACGGCTGCGTGAAGATAAAAACACCGAAGAATGTATTATCGAGGCGGATAATGCAACTAAGGATCGTTCCGAATTAGATAATAAAGTAGCGACTAGAAAAAACCCGAATGCTAGAAAAAAAGGTATCAACAGTGCTAGTATCGGCAGGGTAAAGATTACTAACCCCGTCAAGGTCTACTGGAAGGCGACCAAAGATCACCAGCCAATTTTAAAGAGAGATTTAATAGAATATTATGAAAAAATAAGCGACTATATACTGCCTCATTTGAGGAATAGGCCACTCTCTTTAAGCAGATATCCTAATGGAATATACGGCAAGTCCTTCTATCAGAAGGATTGGAACCAAAAAAAACCGAATTTTGTTACTACAGCTAACGTTCATTCTGAACGTAGGGGCATTAATATCAATTACATCATATGCAATAACATTGAGACCCTTTTGTGGATTGCTAACCTGGGTAGTATAGAAATGCATCCTTGGTACAGTAGAATTAATGATCTTGAGAGCTGTAATAATTCTACATTGTTGTACGAAGAAAAATGTGGTTTGAATTTTCCAGATTTTATTGTCTTTGATCTTGATCCGTACATTTACTCTGGTAAAGAAAAAAAAGGTCAAGAGCCAGAATACAATGTTGCTGGCTTTAAGGCAGCAGTTGAGATTGCTCATGAACTGAACCATATACTAGGGGAGCTAAAAATAAGATCCTATTTGAAAACATCTGGAAAATCGGGATTGCATATTTATGTTCCTATTTCAAATATGTATTCCTATAAACAGACAAAAGATTTCGCCGAAGTTATAGCCAAAATAATGATTTCAAAATTTCCAAAAAAAGTAACGTTAGAGTGGAGCACTTTGAAGAGGAAGGGAAAAATATTCTTTGACTATAATCAAAATGCTAGAGGGAAAACGATCGCATCAGTATATTCCTTGAGACCAACTCTAAATGCAACCGTTTCGATGCCCATAGAATGGAAGAAATTAGACTCTAGCTTTCCGACAGATTTCACGATTTCATCTGCACCCGAAATCATAAGAAAAAATGATGAATACTGGCAAAATGTTCTGTCCGATAAACAAAATTTGAGAAAAATAATTTCTCAGGTTGACGAACTTTCATGAACATTTAAGCATCTGAGTTTTTAATCTAGTTATCGATCGTCATAGAGCCCAGTCATAGAGCCCAGGGTCTTGAATTGTTTATTATACACAATATATTATAATATTCATTCTGAAAAAAGTATGTTTCAGATGTTTAGAATTGTAAAACCAAATTCATTATAACTCCCAAAATCTGTGAAAAGTAAGAATAAATTAGACCGAAGATTGGAGGTACTATCCTTGGAAAAAGAAGAGGTAGCTGAATCAAATAAATGTCGTGAATGCAATCACGAAAAAGAATTTCATTTTACTGACGAGCAAGGATATAATGGTTGCAGAAAGTGTCATTGTCTAGGATTCCTAGAGAAATAATTATATCTTGTTTTAGCCGTCCCAAGATAACATTGAGTATGGATAATTTGTGATTAACCATCACGAAAGAGACAATGGCAGTACAGTTTACTGGTAGCAGCTTTATTCAACCTATGACCAAGGATATTTAAAAAAGTCGAGATAGTTTATAATTCTCACGATAGTCTTGATAAGGTATTGCCGATAACCAATAGTAGTATCAAAATTCCGAATTATTTTAGATATTTTTTTCTTTGAAGACTTAACTATTTTTGTGTTCTAGATAAGTTGATGGAGTACAAACGAATGCGTCTGATATGTACAACTTTGTCAATTGTACTGTTTATGGCGAGTATGATGATTCCAAATGGAGGATTACGATCCGAAGCTGCGAAATCAAATCCATCTAACAATTGGTGTTATGTATCGGCATTTCCAGAAGATCGATGGGTATGCTTCCAAGATCATGACAAGTGCGATAAAGCATTCGCATTAGACCCTTTCAAATTAGATTCCTGTCTAAAAGATAGCGACTAAACCGATAATATTGCTCAATTCTTCCTGTCTACACAGAGATTCAAAAAAATTGAAATCTATGGATTGGTGTTCAAAATTATTATCGATATTTCCTGATTCAATATTTCATAAAATTGGTAACATGATATGCGGACTGCAATAAAGATGCTCTAGATCAAAATAGCCATTTTAGTAGGTAGGATCATCTTCTATTAATTGCATGGGTATCAACTTATTATCTTCTGGACACAAAGCACAAATTTAGATTCTATATTCAACGAGGTGACTTACATTAAAACAAACGCTACACTCAAACGGATAATTTTGAATAACTAACCAGTAATACATATTAAATCTATTAGGGATTTTTATTATAACCTTGAGTTTATCCAATACCAGAATATTTTTTGTCCTTGTTCTAGTCTTTGTTCTAGCTGCTGTCCTTATTAGTTCTACTTTGTTAGGCTCATATGCATCGAAAGGCGAATTGACAAGTAGGCATCCCATCAATGGAGTTGCCATGAAAGGAGTTTTTGTTAATCTGAAACAGCATGACAAGCTCTGGCCTTCGGCACCACAGAATTACATTGAGAACAGCTTCAGAATGATTTCAGCTGCGGGATTGAATCATGTCAGGATAGTTTTTTACTGGGAAGCTTATGAAAGAGATCCAGCGGCTTTCATAAAGGAAATACAATCAATTGCCACAGCAGGAGATAAGTACGGACTAAAAATCATTTACGATAATCATCAGTGGCACACTTCTTCATGGCTTGAAGCAAGAGGAACAGGTTTTCCTTGGTCCTTATTTCAAGATTCAAAATATTCCAAAGGAGGTGGTGGTAATACCCAAGATAAAGCAGCTCAAATCTTTTGGAAGGACTGGTGGAACAGATCCGTCAAAGATAAGCAAGGAACTGATGGCTGGACACTTATGGCAGAATATCTAAAGAAAATAGTATTGGTAGTAGATAATCATTCAAGTACTCTAGGATACGAAATTCTAAGCGAACCACATGTTGATAAAAAACATCAATGGTCTAAAATAGGTAAATTTAATAGCTTTAT
>DATIFZ010000109.1:0-4091 GCA_035454925.1 Nitrososphaeraceae archaeon | reverse complement strand
CTTGGCTTCTTTACAATTCTTAACCAAACATAATCCTGCTACAGGAAGCTCTTATTCAATAAAGGACTTTAAAATTACTCCTTCATATAAAAAACAGAATCTGTTTACCTCTGATTTTGAAAGAAAAGAAGTTTCAGCTCCTCTTGGAACTGTGAGACAATTAGATTGGATAAATTATGATAAAGATTTACTCTCAACCTCAATAGAATCAAGAAATGCAATAGACGGAAACGCATCTCTGAGAGTGAATGTCAAAGAAGGTAATAAAACCGGATGGACTACCATTTCAACAGATTATATTCCGATAAATGAAAATGCATACTATAACGCAACATTGGATATTTCTGCAAAAGATGTAAAACAACTCCACTCAAAAATATTTTACTATGATGTGGAAAAGAAATTAGTGAGAGAAAATGGAGATTTTATTTTTGAAGGGAAGGATGGAACCTTTGATGACATATTTACTTCCAGTGTGTTACCGCCAATAGGCGCAAAGTATCTCAAGCTCCAAATAATAACCAGCGCTATAAACGAAAAATCAAGTGAATATATTTTAGATAATGTAAGGTTAGATGAAATCATATATCCTGATAAATATATTGGAAGTGGTTCTGATGCTGTGGATTTAAACAAAGATCAGAACATGATGACTTTTGTAAATGACCATTCTCTAAATGAACACATTAGGAAATTCAATTCTACGCATTACATAGCAGAAACTAAATCGTTTCCGATAAAACCAAATCATGTCTATAACTATAAAATGGATTTTGAAGCAAATAATGCTTATCCGCTTTATGGCTTTGTATCTTTTAGAAACTCGGGTGATGTAGTTACGGACTCTCTCAAATACGGTGCCAACGCAAGCAATGGTGCTGTTCTTTCATTAAGTAATGGTTCTCAAGTTTATTCTAAACTAAACATAATTAAACCTTCAAACTATGCTATAGCTATGAGGGCAAACACATGCGAAACTTGTGGTCATCTAACTTGGAAAATTATAGAAGTCAACAAAGACAATGAAAACAATGAAAGAAACAATACCAAAATCAGCAATATTTCACTAAAATACAAAAATTCTGGACTAAAATGGTTGTACTCAAATAGTACGTATCTGGGGAAAGGCACTTATGAGTTTCAGATTACTTCAGATTCAAAAACGGACTTGGATTCGGTCGTTTTGTACTCTATTGTTAATAATAATTCATCTAATAACAGTACAATCCATAATGAAACTTTGGAAGATCTTTTTAGTCCACAGATTTCACCTCCAGCTCAGATATCGGGATACAAAAAAATCAATCCTACAAAGCATATTCTTAACATAGAGAATGCAACAAGGCCTTACATGATCTCATTTGCAGAATCATATGACCCCCTTTGGAGAGCTTACACCATTGTTGATGAAAATAACAACGATAACAGTGGCAGTAGCGGCAATAGCATCATAACCAAAACTGTTCCGCTATATAGTGTAATAAATGGTTTTTATGTAAATAAAACTGGAGACTATAGTTTAATTATAGAGTATCAGCCTCAAAAATGGTTTATTCAGGGGGCCAAAATAAGCATTATCTCCCTGGTCGTCATGCTCGCAGGATTTTTGCTTCTTAGAAAGCAAAGAACAGTGGCAAAGCTATTCTTGACCATTAACAAGAGATTATCAAACCATCGTACAGACAAGAATACAGATAAAGTCAAACGTAATGATATATAATCAGGTTATAATTCACGTACCTGGTCACCTGCAGAAATAATTTGAAATATTCCGGTTTGCAAATCAGCAAGGTTTTATTGTTTAAATCTATATTGTTTGTTTATATTGAAACTACCCAAAATTTCCCCCCATGCAAGAAAAATTGCCCCCTAAGCGAATTACCACAAATCATTAATTTGATGATATCAGAGTCCAGATGATTTTGATATACAAAGCCTTCCGTATAGAGCTATTAAATGTGGATATATAACATAACAGGAACAATAAATTATTATTATGTAGCATATTCCTTGCAACGGAACAATGGTGTGTTCTCTATTAGGTAAAGATATCTCAAAGATTAATCGTCAGTCTGGTTGGTAGCTAGGTTTGGGGTGCATGAGGGATGCAATAACATATAACCTCAATAATCTCAGAAGGGGTCTGGCGACCTTTTCTGATTGTAAACCGAACTTACGTCCTAACAATATTCTTCTCGACATATTGTTACCTAAATGCTTACCTTCTTACATTTATCCTTCATGCTTTAACCTCTATTTGATAAGATTGAGCTTGGTGTTGTCTTATATCTTGCAAAATAATATTTGCAAGATCTACCAAACGGTACCAAATAATATTACAGTCTGATTGCAGATCTAAAAAAATATTGACTTTAAGTAATAGATTCTTTGCTATGGAATTATTTCCTGATAAGTACTATCAATTGGGAACAAAAATCTCGTTTACATTTGTGGAACTTTCTTTGGTTTGATTTGTTTTACCACCGATAGCGTAAATTTTGCCATCTAAACTTACTGTATCTAGACCTAGGCGGGCCGTGGGCATGTGTTGTTCCTCCGTCCAACTGTCAGATTTGGGGTCATATTTTTCAACATTATCGAAACTGCCCACTATTTTTTCCCCACCAAGCACATAAACATTCCCGTCAAATGAAGTCGCTGCAGCGCCGCTTCGCTTTGTGGGCATAGGAGCAAGATTTGTCCACTTGTCACTCTTCGGATCATATTTTTGATTGACATTCAGGTTAGTTGGCACGTCAGTTTCTCTACCGCCTATGACAAAGATTTTTCCGTCCACCAAAGCAGTGGAAATATGATGTCTTGCAGTAGGCATAGGAGCTTTTTTTGTCCAAGAATTGGTTTGCGGAACATATGCTTCATTGGTACTCAATGCTCCCTCATTGTCACCGGAACTTCCACCAACAGCGTACAGAATTCCATCAATGAATTGAGAACCTAAGCCGGCGCGGGTAGTTGGCATAGGTTTACCTTCTTTCCATGTATTAGTTTGTGAATCGTATATGAACAATTG
The DNA here is from genome assembly GCA_035454925.1 of Nitrososphaeraceae archaeon. GTDB lineage: Archaea > Thermoproteota > Nitrososphaeria > Nitrososphaerales > Nitrososphaeraceae > TA-21. The sequence continues at coordinate 1,060 of DATIFZ010000109.1, read as the reverse complement.
ATCCGTTGGGACCCTGTGCTCAAGGAAACCGCCTACTAAGTATAACTTATTTTCATAGGAGGCAAGAGATGAGTGATCCAATGCTACAGGTAGAGAGGCAGCAATGTGCCACTTTTCCGAGCTTGGGTCATACACGAATAAAGTGTTTAGAAGGTCGCCTTTCTCGTCTTGGCCGCCTGCAACATAAATTTTTCCATTCATGACAGTTGCTGAGATTTCAAATATGGATCTGGGCATGCTAGTTCCATTTGTCCACCCAACGGTAAGATTAGAGTTTGCACTCGCTGGACATAAAATCAAACATGTAATCGCAAGACAAAAAAAGACAATGAGCCCTAAAATAAGGACATCTTTCGACATAAACCGGGGTCTAAGTTGGATGCTCGGTTATTTATAGACCACATAGGTCAGTTGTTTTTTTGACATCACATGTGTCTGGAATTTTGTCGATTAAAGTTAATCTTCAACAATAAAGCAATATGGCTTATTCTGTAGCTTTAATCTGTGCTAGCGGTACCTTAGCTGGATTCTTGTAATGAACAATTTAAGATGCTCCTTAGTCTCTGACTCATTTAATTTCGATTAATTTGTCAACACAGGATGCCATCCCATAGTCCCAGTATATAAGACCACAGCAAATATCAAATGTTTGATACCACAGCATATTTCAAGTAAAATCATAGTTGTTCATTACAATCAAGCTAATTATGACAAAATTGCAGTTGGCAAATCAAATAGCATTATACTAAAGAAACTAGCAGTAAGAAAAGTAATACTGTGCGACAAATTGAAAATATTGTTATTCGTGTCTAGTAACTGGATTAGGATTACTAGGAAATGCTATCAACGAAAAAGGAGTTTAAGCGGTTATTGTTAGCTAGACTATTTGCTTTTGAAATAATTTGCATCTTCAGAGCAATGCACTAGCTCGCTGTCATCTAGGTTGTGTCCTATCTTTCCAGCAAGGTCAATACAGGCTTGCGTTTGTTCGTCTGCTCCCCTATAGGCCCCTGAATTTTGGAAATCATTTAAGGATATCCTATCTGCATCCAAATCACCG
>DATIFZ010000108.1:0-16446 GCA_035454925.1 Nitrososphaeraceae archaeon | reverse complement strand
CAGATAATGTCAAAGTGTCTATCATAGAAGGTTCATCTCAACAGTCTCAGCAGAAAAACTTTGAGCCGAAAGAAGCAAGGGGCACCCTGGGAATCAATAATAAGATGATTTGGACGAACCTTGATACTACTGCCCATACAGTTACTAGCGACACACAATATACGGATCAGATAAACGGTCCGTTTAATTCAATAGATACCATTGGCTTAATACCACCTCAAAAAACTTTTGAATTCACGTTTACTAAAGATGGTGAATATGCCTATCACTGCGAACCTCATCCATGGATGACGGGTAAAGTAATAATCGTAAAGAGTTTCGTCTGACCTCTCCACATTTATTACATTATTTTTGATTGTTGCTGGTTATGATAGTACAGACTTATAGAATCTCATCACTCTAAACACTGATCGAAATTGATACTTCCTCATGGTACTATCTTGAGGAAAGTAACATGATTTGCAATTTCTTTATGTTCTTGTATGATGGAAGCTCTGAACTTGACATTTGAAGTTACTTGTGGAACGTGATCAGTCATTGCCACAAATTTTATTTCGCTTGCATCTTTTAAATCCTGTCTGAGCAAAGGCATCCTTGCATATGAGTAATTGATTTTCTTGTCATTTAGTTTTATGAACGTAAATATATCATTGGTATTTTCTATCTGTGAATTTATCATGATGCTGTCAAATCGGCCCAAGTAATTGATTTTTATAACTCCATTGATCTCCTCTTTGGGTCTAACTTCCGTCTTGTCAAAATTTATGAGGATGTCATTTTCTCCCATAATTTTATGTTAAATATCGTTCAATTTTAATTATCATAATTACATCTGAATTTGGCCATATTAATTCAAATCAATAATCGTACCATTCCTTATTGAATGACGGTCAACAAATCCTGCTCTTAGTTCTATTACATATAATGAATCTGCCTGCGGATTATATATCGGACAAGCAAGAAATATCTTACATGGTTCCAAATTTTTTTCAATATAAATCACGCTACTATTTGAATCCAACCAGATGATGTCAATTGGATATTTCATTTTATTCATCCAAAAGCCTTGTTTTGACGGTTTATCGAACAAAAATAACATTCCCTCATTCTCATTCAGCATTTCAGATCCTGAAAGACCCTTGATTCTAAGTTCGTCGTTAGATGCTATGGCCAACAAGACTTTGAATCCATTGATTAAGACTGATTTTTTTTCATAATTTGGAAAAAAGTCCGAATTATTTCCACCTATATTGGTACTATTTTGTGACCCAGTGGCATTTAATTGAAAAGATGATGTCGATAATATTGCGAGTTGAAAAGCAACAATCAAAATTTTGCTTTTTGTATCCAAATTGAGGAACAATGGTTCTCAATTACATTTTAATTTTACTTTACATAGAACAATGGTTCACATAACATAGAGCCCTTGTCTGAAATATTCAAAACTTCATCAATTCAACGATATATAATACCGCAAAAGTTAGCCAAGAAGTCTATATAATAGAAGACTTGAGTTTATACAAAAAGGTCTTAACAAATGTCACACAGTAAACTGCGAGGAGTATTCATTACAGGTATTGATACTGAAATCGGAAAGACGGAAATAGCATGTGGCTTGGCTTGGGTTCTTCGAAAAAACGAAATAAAGGTAGGAGTCATGAAACCATTTGCGACTTCATCTAAAATCTATTCAAAGTATTACAAATCGCAGGATACCGCCAAACTAGCCGAAGCTGCAAGTGTCGGAGATCCCGACGAAACATTAAATCCAATATTCTTTCCACTGGCCTCTTCCCCATTAATGGCAGCTGAGATTTCTCACAAGCCAATAAATCTAAAAAAGGTAATTCAAAAATTTATGTTTCTCAAAAAAAAATACGATTTTGTGGTAGTTGAAGGAATTGGTGGAGTCATGGTTCCTATAACGTATAAAGTATCATTGTTACATGTTGTGCGCAAAATGAACCTCCCAGTTATTATTGTGTCCAGACCTAAACTTGGTTCTATTAATCATACAGTTATGACCATAAATGCATGCAGAGAACTTAAAGTCCCTATTATAGGAATAATTTTTAATCAGATGCCAATTCATCCTAATATCGTAGAATCTATGACGCCAATTTATCTTGAAAGATTAACCCAGACGAAGACACTATCCGTTATTCCCTTTATGGATAAATGTAATTGTAAGAAAATCGGATCTTATCTTCGGGATATTGAATTAATCAAGAGCATAACATCGTCAAATATCAAATAGGTGCGATAATAGCCGAATCACACTTTTATTGTTTCAGCAGCTGCCTTCTTTAACCTATTCATAATGGCAAACCCCGTACTATTGTAATGAATTCCTTGGACTATAATAACATCTATATGATCGCTATCGGCTTTACGAAAATTTGCAAACAGGTTCCTTGCAATCGTATCCAAAGTGTTTCCCATATACTGAACACTATCTGCACTTGGCATCAGTGACTTGCTGGCAGTCATGATAGAAACTTTCTTTCCTTCACCCTTTAATTTTTGAGTCAATTCAATGATCTTTGCCTTTGCACGTATACTAGAACCTTCTACAATTACTACACGAGCGTTGGGGCTATAATGTCTGTATTTCATACCTGGTGATTTGTTAATCTTTTTTGTTCTTCTGCGAAGGCCAAGGAGTGATTCGTGAAAATGGACCTCGCCAATTTCATCTTCGATAGATTCCTTTGAAATTCCACCAGGTCGCAAAATTACTGGAGTACGGAGAGTCATGTCAATTACCGTAGATTCTATTCCAATTTCAGTGCTACCGCCATCTAAAATCAATTTTACTTTTCCATCTAGGTCGTCTTTCACATGGCCAGCATTTGTGGGACTTGGTCTTCCTGAGATGTTTGCAGATGGAGCCGCAATGGGAAAGCCAGACTTTTTTATGAGTGCGAGAGCAATCTTATTTCGAGGCATTCGTACAGCTATTGTGCGGAGACCTCCTGTAGTAATACTAGGCACAATTTTTGATTTTTTTAGAACAAGAGTGAGCGGACCGGGCCAAAATTTCTTGATAATTCTCATATCTCTTGGGGATATTTCACTTACCAATCCCCTTAGAGTTTTCATGTCCGCTATGTGGACGATTAATGGATTATCAGAAGGCCTGCCTTTTATTTGATATATTTTTGAAATCGCCGAAGGATCTAGGGCGTTTGCTCCCAATCCATATACAGTTTCGGTTGGGAATGCGACAATTTCCCCACTATTAATTAATTTAGATGCTCTTGCGATAATACTACCATTAGGTCTTTGAGAATTAATTCTTAATACTTCAGTTTTGACTGGCTTCATGAATTGAATTTTTAATGAATTCTCGTATTATTATAGGGATTCTTTTTCGGATTTTTTTCACCTTGAGACTTGGTCGAGATTCAAAATACAATCAAATTTAGTTCTCTCCAGATTAAAATCTCAGTTTTTCACGAGTTGGAACGACTGTTCCAGAGAGGAATTTCACGGTTCCCCTTATTTACTCGGGATTCTTCATAATGACCTAATGAGCAAAACAGTATGCAAAAGTGAAAATAATAGGGGAAAAATTCAGATAATGGCGGACATCGTAGACTTGTGTAAGGCGGGTATAAGAAAGACTCACATAATGTATAAAGGAAATTTGAGTTATGAACAAATCAACAGATATTTGTACGAACTTTTGGAAAAGGAGTTAATTATTCAAAATCTTGACGACGGCGTACTAACATATCGCGCCACAGAAAAGGGTCGTTCATTTTTGCAATATTATAACATGATGCTCAGCATCTTGGACGAGAACGTCGTTAGTATATCTCCCGTTGAGACACTCACTTGATAGCAGAGCCAGATTCTAACCAGCGCTATGGATTTTGAAAATCAGGCTTCCTTTCACGTCCATAAGACCTAAACATAAACCCACTTACGACTAGCAGTATAATAAAACCTGAAGTCACGAGAGCTAATATTATGGGAAGGCCCAAAATCAAACTAGTGATGATTGGGATCGCAGCAGGTATACCGATCATAGGCAACCATTTTTTTAATGAAGACGATTTCAAGCTCAATCTAGTTTAGCACTGTTCTATTTATTATCTTTTTAAGATTAGCCATCACTTCAAGGAAATTGTGCCAAATAACCTAAGTGGTGAGTGTTTCTTCAATATTTCATTATCATTTTAGTTTTTTAGGAATATCTAACCACATTTTACATTAGATGCAAATGTTCCCTTGTTTCCATTGTCGGATACAAGTCTAACTGTACTTTCTCCACAATTTCCTGAAAGTTTAACATCCGAAGGTGTTTCAACATCACATATATTGTCAAATGCTTCAAAGCCCTTTAAAACAAAACTATTTGACGATGTCTTTACGTTAGTAATCATTCCTCCTGCAGAACCCAATTCCTTGTGGTCCACATTCCATTCTGCAAAAGGCGTTCCTTCATCATAGGACACAATGAAATTTATTCTGACTCCATTGACTTCTTCGCCATTTGCACAGGAAATAACACCCTTTCCTACAGTCTTTAATTCGACCCCTTGTGCAAAAGATATCTGAACTGAGTAAGTTGAATAAACTACTAAACCAAAAACTAACAGAGTTACCGCTATCTTTGTTCCATTTGACTTTTCCATTGGATTTGATTATAGGATTATATCTTTTAAGAGCTAGGTAAGATATTTCTGAATCATGTTATAGCATCTTTTACTGATTTCAGTTTCGCGTTCTTCTTTGAGTTAATACAAATTTAGGAACCTTTTTTTGTTTTCGAATATTAAATCAAGTGACTGTTGTTAAACCGCATTGTGTGCAATACTTTTTTCTAGTCTACTCTTTTTTCAAACTTGAAATATTCAAAACAAAATATTCTAAATAAAGTATTCAAAATGAAATTATTATTTAATTTCGCAACTCCTATCCTTAGATCTATTGGGAAATAGGATTTTCTTTTATTGCAAGTTTAATATTTCAAAATCCTTACATTAGGGAACAAAAAATGAAATTCATTATCAATCTGTTTACTTCAATCGTAGAAATTTGATAATAATTAACATTTTTATATCAAAGAATATCTTAGTTTGATGTGTTTAGGCAAAATGCGTATTTTTTTGCATCGGTTTTGTCAAGTATTTTGATTTTATCTTCAAGTTTTCCTCTTTTAGCTCCTTCTATTTATGGCCAGGCTCCAGCAAATCACGTTTCTCAGGAGCAATACGATAAAATTAAGAATTGCACTACGGAACTTAGCAAGAAGCCTACCCCGCTAGAATATCTTACCTATTTTAATTGCGGTCATGTTTCAAAGGACGAAACTGGCAGAACTGTTCGACAATTCACACTTATCGTTGAAGAAAACCAAAAAATACCTATTTCATATGAAGGGCATGTCTTTGACGCTTGGACATTTAATGGCACTATACCGGGGCCTACTATAAGAGTCACAGAGGGTGATTTGGTTCGAATTAGAGTTATTAACAGTAATGAGAATGAAAACCCTCATTCATTGCATACTCATTCTATTCATTACGCCAAGAACGATGGTGTTTCAATGGGTGGATATCCCGGAGGCGCTATTTCACCAGGCAGGAGTTACACCTATGAATTTGTTGCCCAACCCTATGGAGTATATCCATATCATTGTCATGTAGATCCAATTGCTGATCATATTAACAGGGGGCTTTATGGCATGATGATTATAGATCCAAAAGAGCCACGTCCTCAAATGACGGAGATGGCCATGCTCCTTAATGGTTATGACTTAGATCTTGATGAGGAGGGACCTGTTAAATTGCCTCCCGCCGCCCTATTCCAAACATCTGGGGCAGGCGATACTAGTGGGGAGAACATGAATATGACTAACAGCACTGTCAGTAATCAAACTGATCCCGTTACCAACATCACTACAGACACTGAAAGTAACGAAACGAGCGCTGATACCAACTTAACTCAAATTTCAACAACGATGGACCATTTGGGTGATGATGGTGGTGAGGATAGTACTGGGGATGTTCCAAAATTAGATACTGAACCACCACGGGGGAACGAAATCTACACAGTAAATGGGAAGGCATTTGAATATATGATGCATCCAATAGTATTGCAAACAGGCAAGCCCTATCGTATCTATGTTGTCAATATGCTAGAATTTGATCTGGTCAACTCATTCCACATACATGGATCGATGTTTAATTATTACACTGCTGGTACTGATGAAACTCCAGATTATAACACAGACATTGTAACCATGTCACAGGGAGACAGAGGCATTATGGAGTTCACATATCAATATCCTGGAACTTATATGTTCCACGCACACCAGGCAGAATTTACCGATTTAGGCTGGATGGGACTTTTTGACGTAAGAGGAAATCCAGTTGAATCCCCTCCTCGTCATGACGTGACCTGAGCCTAATTTATGTTGTCTTAATTGCGGGTTAAGTTGTTCGGTTTAGTTCTAGAGACTAATAGATCAAATCGTAGATGGTTATATGTCAAATTTTTATTACTTTCAAAAAAATATGGAAATCTTGAATTGAATTTCAAAAATAGTCTTTAAAATATAGTCTGAGACAACTTTCTAATGAAACAATATGGACGCGACATCTTGCTTTTTTACGATCTTGGTTCATCTAACAATATACTACCAGCTCAATGACTGATCTATGAGGACTAGTATTTCGGATGTTGACAGACAAACAAATGAACATTACTGAACAACAAAGGTCATTGACTTTGTAGTTTCAATACCTGCTTGTGAGGCGCTTGCCAATACTGAAAATGTTCCAGTAACATCTTCATCGATTCTAAAGGAGGGTTCAAGTGTTCCATCATTATCTGTATAATCCTTTACGATATTACCGGAGGGATCTTTGATCGTTAAACGTAGAAACACCCTATCAAGGGTATTGCCAGAAACGGGATCTGACGCAGTAAGTGAAACTGTTTGTCTGTCTCCAGCTGAAATTGGATTGTGTCCTACGCTAAGATCGAGATTTATCTTATCCGAATTTGCTGTATTTGTTGTATCAATAGGTGCTTGTGGTTGTGAGGAAGCGGTTTGTGGACTTGCAGAACTTGGTACTTTGTTATTAGCAGTTGGTAATGGTAACTGTACGTTGTTTGTTTGATTAGGCGAAGAACTACCGGTTACATTAATGCTAAACCACTTCGTAACAGTCGGGCCGGCAGGTGGAACCAAGCAAGTAATCTTTGATGTCAAATCATTAAGCCCCGTTTGAATAAGGTGATATTTAGATGTATATGTAAAACTCCACGTGGAAAAGTCAGAAGTCCCGTTTGAACCCGTCGGTGTAGCGAGCTGATAGGGCTTTAAATTATTCCAATCTACATAAACCTGGCATTGTGCAGATGAATTGTCTGAGGAAGTTCCAGATATTTTGAGTTCACCGACAGGAACCTGCTGATTGGTGACGGGTGATTCTATTTTTATTTCTATCGCAAAAACGCCATGTTCTATACTGATGAACATTATTAATAATACAAGTGTCCCTGATAAGCTAAAAAGAAGTGGTTTTCCAAAATTCATATACATTCTACTCTATCTTATTCCCCTTATTTTTGTTTTTTATATTTTTTAGGACCAACCAAGCGACTAACAAATCACTTTACATTTATTATCTAGTTGACTTTTTAAGGAAAAGGAATATTTGGAAGTTCAAATGGAACGTCATCCCTTGTCGGGTTTAAATTTCCCGGACAATCAGATTTACACTCATCGTCGGGCGTGTCATTCATCTCGTCTGAGTTTGAATTAACATAAGAATCAAAGTCTTTTACATCAAGATTATTTGACTCGGTACCTTCAACAGAGGACGTATTTAGAACTTCTTTTTCATTATTGATGCCTCTTAATTCAAATGGATCTGATTTCTCTATCTGAGTTTTGAGTGCAATCATTATTTCTTTGTTGGTAGTTTGATTATTAATCAGACTAGCAATTGTATAATATTGTTGAGAATGATCATCATTGGCGTTGTTTGATTTCACAATCAAACTTCCGTACACATGGCCATGCATAGACGTCACTGCGAATAAAATACCACTTATTACAATAAGACCAATAATTCTACCTATCATGACCCTGCAGTAATTCAATTTAGCTGCTAGCAAGTATATTTGGATTAGGTAACGAATTGCAGTATGATAATCAAGGTAAAATTACTAGTACATTAATTAAGGTAAAATTTTAGTACGAACATTACTATAACGGAACACACCTGACATATCTTCTATAAGATTGCTAGCTACAACACGAGTGCACCTTTAAATCTTAAACTCAAGTTAGGTTGCCTGAAATGATGTAGAGCAGAACCAATTGTAGTGTGATACATCCCAGTGAATTTACAAACCAGCGTTATGGATTCTCGCTAATATGAAACGATGTAGTATTCGAGATCTAATTTAGCTATTTACTACTAGGGAGTACGTAGAAGTTGTTAACATACATCTCGGAAACCTGATCCAGTTCGTGGTCTTCTAAATATTTTCCGTCTGATATCTCTGAGAATTCATCAATTTCTTCTATACTAATCATAGTAGGCAAGACAACTGAAATTGGTTTATGAGACAGAATAAATTTAATTGCAAGTTCAGTAATGTTCCATTTCTTGTTATCCGCGATTGTTTTCATATTTTCAACTTTCTTGAGCGCTTCAGATATCCATTCTCTTTTTCTCGCACTCCGATGATCATTTTTGTTAAACGTCGTATTCTCATTAACTTTACCTGTCAAAATTCCTGATGCATCAGGTACTCTGGCAATTATTCCAACATTCTTTTCTTCTCCTGCCTTTAATAGTTCATTTCCGGGATCTTGTTCCAAGATATTATATACTGTTTGCAAACAGGTAATATTATGTTCCTTAATTGCGTGTATGCCTTCGTCTCTCCATCCTATGGCAGGACCCAAAGCGACACCATGACTTTTTATCTTACCATTGGTAACAAGCCCATCGAGTGCAGCAAATAATTCCCTATTTGTAACTGCTTGCATTTTTGGATTATGAAGGCTATAGACATCCATATGGTCTGTCTGAAGTCTCTCTAAACTCTTATCTAAAGCATATTCCAAATACTCAACATTATGTTTTTGAGGTAACTCATTATGTCCTATTTGCTCGGCGTTATACATATCATATCCCCACTTTGATGAATAAACTACATCCTTTCTCATCCCTTTGAAGGCTATCCCAATTAACTTTTCACTTTTTCCCTTCCCGTACATATCTCCAGTATCAAAGAAATTGATACCCTTGTCAAAGGCCCTTTTTAACATCCTAATTGCTTCATCGTCTTCTATTTTTTTACCCCACCAATCCAGACCAATCGTCCATGCACCAAACCCAATTTCACTTACCTTAATATCGCTTTTTCCTAATCGTCTGTATTTCAATTCCAAATCTCCAAGAAACTGTCATGAATCCTTTGAAAGTCCTCGTCTCTTATTACCGGTTTACTTTTCTCCAACAGTTCGTTAACATCTTCATGTGATTTTCCGTATTTTTTTGACAACTCGATGTCAATCCATGACTTACATCCAACCCATTCTGGTTGCAAGTCTACTGAAATACTTTCAGGCAACTTGTAGACTCTCAATAAAAGAGCATTCATAGGTTTCTTTGGATTATACTTCATTCTCATTTTACCGTACTTTTCATTCCATATATGATACTTTTCTAATTTTGATAATACTGAAACATCGTCGAATTCTTGTATAGCTTCCATTTTCGCCAATATGCCAATCGTATTTGATGTTTCTTTGATATTCACATCATTTGATTTTTGAAACTCAAATTCTTGTATATAACTTGCTTGGACATATTCCTCGGCTTGATGTTCCAATGTTGGATATAATAAGAATATTTTTTGACTAACCTCAAACCCATTTCTATATTCTAGGATGCCACCTTTACGTAGCAATACTGATTGTTTGCCCTCTTCCAAGGCTTTACATACTATTGACCATTCTTTGAGCGCTAGCATATTCAACCTAAGCTCTTAATTATGTCAAAGATATTTTTATGAACGCAGACTATCATTGGTGTGTCTCTCACGATGTATCTGCTTACCTGAGTTTCTCGAAGTTTAATGATCAATTCCTGAAAGTCCATCAAATTGTCCGTCTCAAAAGCTAGCATGAAATCCTGATCCCCTATCCCAAATGAGTAAGAGGTATTCAATCTTATCTGTGGAAATTTCCTACCGACATTAATATGCTCTTTCATCATTTCACTTCTTTTTTCATATGGAAGGAGATACCATTCCCTTGATTTGATGAATGGATAAACAATATTGTATTTCAAAGGCAAATCATCTTCCATGAAACCCGGAGTAGTTTTATTCGAATAAATTGATGGACGTGCTGCAGATAGATATACCTCTGACGCGTCAATGTATTTGCCAAGCACTGTAGTGTAAACTTTTGATGTTAGTAATTGAATTTTTTCAATGGAATCTGAAATACTCCATAGCATAAAGTCGGATTCCTTTCTCAAACCCAGTGTGGAGTAAGTTCTGACCTTCATCTTTGTATTGGCGACATCTATTAACGAAGAAAACTCTTTAGCAGCTTCATCCTTTCCGATATCGTTAAGCCACCTCCATTTTGAATCTACTTTGTAAAATGAAAAGTTCAGATATGTTGTGGGAATAATGGTACTATCTTTGTCATTTTTTGTCCCACCTTGATAATCTTTTGATTTATCATTACTCATAATAATACAAAAATATTATGAATATTTAAATCAAGTTTTGTAACACTTGATGTTTCATTATATTAAAGTGGATTGAAAAATGAAGCAATAGGAGCTCAATAACCCAAAACCATTTGTAGAAATGTTAATGGTTAATTTGATTGACGCCTTTAACCATTCTTTCTATATATTTTCTGTAATCTTTGTCGACTTCTTGAGCAGAAATCAATATTTTGCTCTTAATTTCCGAGGATTCCAAAAACATTCGTGTATCCTTTGGAATACAATGACCGCCAATTCCGTCCCTCGGCTCAAGAATATTTACATTCCACTTTGTATTAACAGCATCTCTTAATTCTGCAAATGATATACCATTTGCCTTACAGAACATATACAGATCCTCTGCAAATGCAATCTGCAGGTATCTGTCAGCATTTTCAACAATCTTACTTAATTCTGCGAGTTCTACGGTTGAAACAGAATACATGGGAATTCCGAGACTCTTGTATGATTTATTGCCCCTGTAGTATCCTAAGTTCTCCTTTTCATCTGCATGCTCTACTCCGTCATAAAATCTTATACCGGTGCGAAGACAGCAGTCACATACGCCACCTATCACACGTAATTGATTGACCCCATGAAGATCTTCCTCCAAGGCGTACCACCTGTGCGGGGCATGAACCACATGAAATCGATGTTCCAGAATTTCAAACATTTTTCTAGTTGTGCCTCTTGGTATGGTACTTTCTATGGATACAAGCTTTCCGTTTGTCGCCTCTTTTGCAATTTTTCTTGTAATAGCCATCAAGCCGTCAATTTGTGGTGAAGAAATGTCATCTTCTCTATGAGTAGAGATACATATGATAAAGACGTCAATGTCGCTAAAATTGTCAATTTTCTTGATTCCATATTGCTTTTCAGCATTATTCACGGCAAGCTCATTGTTATCGTAACCATAAACATCAAACCCTTTCTGCTTGACATATTTAGCAACGGGCAGACCAAGTTGACCCAAACCTATAACTAGTATTTTTTCAAATGAAATTTCGTCTTTGGTATGATTAATCATCTTTTCAGCCTCCAAATAATTTTGAAACAAATCCTATTGTATTAATGTTTATCTATTGTCCTCTACCTTTACTATGCATATAACTTATGTCTACCCAGAATATTATCAATATGTAATAGAAGAAATTAACATAATTTTTAACACTTCGAATGTTTTACGGTGAGAATGAAATAGGTTTTACGTAATTCAAAAACATTTTAATCTTTATTCTTAGTTGATTGATAATTTTTTCCACCATCAGCGGATATAAGTAATTGAACAATTTATTAAACATAGTTAGGAACTATAAACATGGCAAAAACTTTATCGAGTCAGACTCTAAAAAAAAATAACAATGCTCCCGCTTTCAGCTTAAAGGGAACAGATGACAAATTATATTCACTTGAAGATTTCAAAAGCAAAAGCCTTTTGATAGTTTTTATTTGCAATCACTGTCCTTATGTTAAGGCTCGCATAGGCGACCTGGTATCTCTACAAAGTAAGTTTCCAGAATCAGAATTACAAATAGTAGGAATAAATAGTAATGATCCCTCATATCCGGACGAGGGATTTGAAAACATGGTTAAGTTTTCCAAAGAACATAACTTGAATTTTCCATATCTCATAGATGATTCACAACAAGTTGCAAAGTCATATGGAGCAGTGTGTACCCCAGATCCATTTTTGTTCGATGAAAGTAGAAGACTCATTTTTCACGGAAAGATAAACGACGCAATGGAACCTGAGATGACTCCTAGGATGAATGTAATGGAAACTAATATTAGAAAAGCATTGAACGGAGAACCCATAGAAAAAGATTTTGATCCATCCATCGGTTGCTCAATTAAGTGGAAAATATAGATTGATCAACTAACCATATCTATATCTAATTCCCTTTTCCCCTTTCGGATGTCTCCATCTAGTTCCAATCGAACATGTCCCGCATTCCACACAACCTTCATGTTGTAGTACTACATCTTTACCTTCAAGACTATAGCATTTTGTAGGACATAACAATATCAGCTTTTTCATAAATTCACTCCTCTTGTCCTTAACAGTAATGTGTGATTCGGTATCATCATTGTACTGCAATTTTGCTATCCTTTCGGATAGAGTGGGTATTTCCGGCGTATACGAGGAGCTGACTACTTTACCAAGTTTTTCTGCCAACTGCATAGGTACTTTAACATAAGTCCTTTCTGATTCTATAATTGGTAAAATCCTTTTATAACCCAATATATTTGCGAGTCGAAGAGCAGTTTCCCTGAATCTCTTATTTTTCATCATGCGAAGACCGAATTCAAATCCCGGATTGGCAGAACCAATCGAAACATCCTTTACTAAATCGAGGAACAAACTCAAATACCCCTCGTCTATTTTGATCATTTGTCTGGTGTACGGACTCTCGTTAATCATGGATTGATAGTAGTTTCCTAAATAATCTGAATCAAAATTATTATTTTCTATCGACCGTGAAACAGCAATAGACGCCCTTACTGCATCATCTATACCAACATTGAGGCCTTCTATTTTTGGACCCAAGAAGATGCCCCGACCAGCAGCATCTCCTATGAATAAAACATTTTTGTAATAGGGTCTTTTCATCATACATCTTTTGCCATCAGGAATTAATTTAGCACTATATTCAAGCTCAACATAATTATTAACAAACTGCATCCCATATTTTTTAGTTAGATCTTGTTTTATACTGCTGATTCTTGAACTGATTTCCTCTGAATTATTGAATCTTCCCGATCCTATCAGACCACCATTATTTTTGGAAAAATATTTGTACCTCAAGTCGTTGTATGTCTTTATTAGTTTGCTTACGCTGAGCTGAACCTTGAGTTGATCTTCCTTTGAAAGATCGTTATTCTCGCTTCTAGCTGGGACTTCATCCTTGATATATTCGCTAACGAGGGGATTCTTAATTAATTCGTCAACTAGTTGAGCTGGGGTAACTGGGTTTGATAAAAGCGAATTATAGTGGTACACGGCTCCAAGTGATAATGTTTCGCGATTTGTATAGAGAAAGCCACCGCCCACATGATTCAACGTGATATCACCTGCAAATAGATGTGCAGATCCTTCTTGCGTATCAAGATGAAATCTCTCTTCTATTATTTTCTCGGGTAGTTTTATTATTACCTTGACACCAAAGTAAACTTCTTCGGGATTGAATTTGCCTCTAGCCGAGGTAATTTCTGATACTTCAGAGTTTATTCCATCTGCTGCAATTATTGATTTTACTTGGAAATCTTCCAACTCATTTGTTCTAACGATGGTCTTGTTGTCTATCCATTGTATGTCAGAAACGTGAACTCCCGTGATAATTCCTCCACCTTGTTTCTCAGCTGATTCAGAAGCTCTCTCTGCAAGCCACGGATTCAATCTATTTAAAAGAACAGAAAAACCAAATTTTGTCTTGTACTCATGAAGTGGAGTTAAATCCATTGTAAAGATCTTGTTGCCAGATGTAGCATGAAGATAATATTTCTTTATTAATCTCTCTATTGGTGCGCTTGAATCAAAGTCTTCTCCAAAAACGTCTTCGACATTGAAGATCCTTACCGGAGGATCATTTTTAGAATACAAAATTCCCCCCGAAACGTTTTTGGTTCCAATTTTATCACCTGCTTCTATTAAGATGGCACTTTTGTTGAGATCTGATAATTTTTTTAATGCTGATAGCCCTGCAGAACCTCCTCCTACAATCGCTACATCGTATTGTTCCAAATTTAGGTACTCCTGACAGAAATAGCTTGCATTTGATCCTTTATTTTATCAACAAGTTTCGGAATAACATCTTCCATTCTGCCCTTTATGAAAATATCAGATTCGTCTATGATAGGGGAGTTTTCATCTATGTTTATTGAAATCACGATTTCGGATTCTTTCATTCCTGCAATGTGTTGCACAGCACCACTCAAGCCTATTGCAACGTAAAGAGTTGGCGCAATCTTGCTACCACTAGTACCTATGACTCTGTCAGGAGTCATATACTTTGAATCCAAACTTTGGCTTACTTGATATGGTTTTTTTGATAACGGCAAAGTTATGCCAATTTCTGCTCCGAGTAATTCCGCAAATTCTTGAATGAGCTTAATATTTTGTTCTGGGTTATCTTTGATTCCGCGTCCCATACTCACCACTATCTTGCAAGTTTCGTAATCAATTGTTTTTTCAATGACGCTTCTTTTTATTATCTTAATTTTCGGTTCTTGGTCTAATTTTGGGGAATATTCAACAACTTTACCCTTTCTTGAATTATCTATCTCCATAGGCTTAAATGCTCCCGGTATAATACTGCATCCTTGCGGATGATATTCTCTTTGAATTTCCGGATTCTTGTTATCAAGACATAGTATTGTTGTCCATAAAAAACCAGAAAAGTCTGGACGATACATTTCTAGAATTTTTTCATATCTCACAGATTGACCTTTTGTCTTATGCTCATGTCTAATATCGAGATCACTTATAACAAGCTTGTTAATGTCTGATGCCAAACCCGATTCAAGGTCTGCTAATACAGTCGAAGAGAGATGCCTACCAATATTATCGGCAGCAAAAAACATGTATCTTGGTTTTACAAATGTTCCTGCGTATTCTGGCTCTATTTCCGTCGTGATTTTTGCGTCCTTTGCAATCTGAACTATCACTCGGGTATCGATATCATTTCGAGGATACTTTAGTTCATCATGGTTAGCATAAATAACTGCATCAGCTCCATATGTTACTAATTCATCGCATAATCTCCGGACATTACTGCCAAGTAAAACAGCTACTACTTTTTCTCTTAATTGATATTTTTGGTTAAAATCATCCATCAATCTTCTAGCCTCACCCAGCATCTCCAAACTTACCGGCACTACCTGACCTTCAAAATGCTCAATTATTACGTAGATGTGTCTGTATTTTTCGTCATTCTTTCTGCCAATTTCTTGATTTGTAGAGTTTGACATTTTCATTTACCTCTGGCGATTTCGATTATTTTTGTAACTACAGGACTTAGATTGTCAGGGTCTGAGGGATCTATTATTGCTGTTTTACGATTGGTCTTTGCCCTGGGGATTTTTTCGACTCTGTATACTATAGTTGGAGAACCCGGGAGTCCTACCAGTTTCGGATCCAGGTCTAATTTTTGACTATCATAAGTTTTCAAAAATTGTGCATAATTCTCCGATTTTCTTCTAGCTTCCTTGTTGTACTTGTTTGCTCCAAGCCTTTGTGAAACAGTACTAAAAGCCGACTTGTAGGAAGGGTCGACAGTTATAAAAATGGGAAGAGGAGACTCTATCTCTTCTATAATAGTATCCATTCCTTGGAGAGAAATTAGTCTTTTTGCAATTACTACTTTTCTGTTCAAATCTAACTCAAAATCCATCACATTGCCAAGGAAAGTGTAGCCCAATTTCCACGCTGTTTGTGGGCCTGTTTGTCCTGTCTCTCCATCAGAAGCTCGATGACCCGAAAAAACAATATCCATTTTCTCAGCGCCGAACATCTTTTCAACTCCATTTTTAAGTACCTCTGCCGTTGCGAGGGTATCCGCACCTGCAAACAATCTATCACTGTACAAATTTAGTTCTTCAGCGTCAGTCAAAACTTGAGCTTGTTTTAGGGCAGATTCTGCGATGGGCGGGCCCATTGTACCTATGGAAATCCTTGCACCGTATT
>DATIFZ010000107.1:0-29362 GCA_035454925.1 Nitrososphaeraceae archaeon | reverse complement strand
AGCATTTTAACCATGAAGTTTTCTCCCTCTGAAACTTTGGTGCCATTACCTGCACCAGTATCGAATTCGAGTAATGTGACAAATACCAGTGGAGTGGAAATTATTGCGGAGGGACTTCAGGCTCCAAGATCTATCGATATTTCAAAGGATGGACGAATTTTCATTTCAGAAAAACGAGGAAGTATTCGAGTTGTTGAAAATGGATCGCTTTTAACAGAACCTGTAGGTGATATAAAGGCCGAAAATAGAGGTGATGCTGGTTTAATGGGCCTCACATTACATCCGAATTTTACGCAAAATCATTTGTTTTATGTTTATTACACTTATTCAAACAGCACGGGTATGTTCAATAAAGTCTTGATGCTTCAAGAAGGCAACAATAGAATAATTGATTCAAAAACAATACTGGATGGTATTCCGGGTGATGATTATCGGGATGGTGGACGTATAAAGTTCGGTCCCGATGGCAAACTATACGTATCAACCGGCGATGCTTCAATTCCAGAACTATCGCAGGACTTGAATTCTCTGGCAGGAAAAATTCTTCGTATTAATGAAGACGGAACTATCCCGCAAGACAACCCCTTTTCCAATTCTCCGGTGTATGTATATGGTTTTAGGAATGTTCAAGGATTAGCATGGGCTCCCAATAACGGAGCTATGTATGGTTCAGATCAAGGAGGGGCGGGAAATGATGAAATAAATTTAATATCGCCCGGAAAAAATTATGGATGGCCTCATCAAGAATGCAAGAGTAACGATGATGATGATAACGGTTATCAGTATACTCCACCGCTTCTGTGCTTTAATCCATCCTTAGAGCCATCCGGAATTGCATTTGCATTATCAAACAAGTTGGGATATCAGAGTCACTTAATCGTAGCCACCCTAAAGGGATCCCATTTAAGGGATATAGACTTTGATTCTGGCAGTCAAAACACTATCCTAGTAGGGTATGGTCGCATAATAGACCTAGTCGAATCTGAGGATGGATCGATTTTTGTCCTTACTAGCAATACTGATGGTAGAGCATTACCGCAGCAAGGCGACGACAAAATATTAAGGCTCACACGATCAGAATGGTAGTGGTGGGTAGTAGTCATGCCATTCAATACAGAAAAGAAATTCTACGAGATGGACCTTGATGAAAGATTATCATTTATTTCATCAAAAAGCAATATTTCAAAAAATGAAATTTCGACAGCTGTAAATCAAGCTCTGCCTTTTGATATAGTTGACAGGATGGTAGAAAATGCAATAGGAAATTATTCACTACCTCTTGGCGTAGCGACAAATTTTGTGATAAATGAAAAAGAGTACTTGGTTCCCATGGCAATCGAAGAACCGTCTGTTATCGCAGCTGCTAGTCATGCAGCAAAACTAGCAATGTCTTGTGGAGGATTCAAGGCAACTGCTGATAGTTCAATCATGAGAGGTCAAATTCAAGTTACAAACATCTCAGATATCAAGAAAGCTTTGCGTACTATCTCAAAGAACAAAGAATCTTTACTCAAAATGGCAAATTCCTTGTCAAAAAATGTTAAAGCAATAGACCTCAAGACACGGGTAATTACAACTGATGTTGACAGGTCCAAAATGGTTGTTTCAGAATTATATGTAGATTGTAAGGATTCCATGGGTGCAAATACCATAAATTCCATGTGCGAGCTTCTGGGTCCTGAAATAGAAAGAACGGCCAATGGCAATGGGAAAGTGAACCTCAAAATACTGTCCAATTATGCAACGGAGAGAATTGTAACCAGCAAGGCCACTTTTAAGAAGGAAGAGCTTGGCGGTACTGAGGTAGTTGACAGAATACTGTCTGCATTTGTATTTGCATTTTCAGATCCTCATAGGGCGGTAACTCATAATAAGGGGATTATGAATGGAATAGACGCAGTTTCAATTGCAACAGGTCAAGATTTTCGTGCCATTGAGGCAGCTGCTCATGCGTATGCCTCCAGAGATGGCAAATACCGGTCACTTAGTTTTTTTACAAAGTCATCCAAAGGCGATCTAACAGCTAGTATTGAAATTCCCTTGTCAGTTGGAATCGTAGGAGGAATATCTAAGGTACATCCCACAGCAAGGATGAGTTTGAAGATTTTGGGAGTAAAATCAGCATCAGAACTTGCATGTGTAATTGCATCTGTTGGACTTGCTCAAAACGTTGCCGCAATTAGAGCATTATCCACAGAAGGGATTCAAAAGGGGCATATGAGATTACACGCAAAGAATATAGCTGTTGCGGCAGGTGCCATTGGAAAACTAGTTGATATCGTAGCTGAAACCATGTATTCACAATCAAACATAACTATAGATAATGCCAGGGCGATTCTACATGAGCTAAAATTAAAGAGCAGTTGAGTTTACAATGTTCTATAAATATATTGAATAATCTTTCCTACTAGATTTCAGCATAATTATCAAATCAGATATTCTCTGCAAATAATTTTTCAATAGAAATATATCCCATTAAGAAGATTCTTCGATTATCAGATGGCAATAGTAAAATTCGCGATACCAAAAGGCAGTATCGAAGATGCAACATTTAAAATCATTGAAGAAGCATGGCAGACAGTAAAAGGTCGTGGTAGGACATACAGAGTAAAGCTAAGCGACCCTGAAATAGAAGTAAAAATTTTGCGACCGCAGGAAATCCCCACATATGTGCAGGAAGGTTTTTACGATATCGGAATTACTGGTAAAGATTGGATTGTTGAGGCTAGCGCGGATGTCAAGATTCTGCTGGATTTAGAATACGGTCAAGTAAATCAGGTGATAGCAATTCCAGAAAATTTTGAATACGACAATTTAACTGAGTTGATAGAAGGTTTCGCAAAACAGAAACGGACGCTCCGAATTTCATCAGAGTACCTTACTACCACTTCTAGTCTAATACGTTCTAACAAAGCATATCAAAAATACTACGGTGATGCAAGGCCGATGATAATTACTCCATGGTTGAGGGTTGGCGAAAATAAAATGGTTGAAATCTTTCTTTCCTTTGGTGCTACTGAAGCAAAACCACCAGAAGATGTAGACGCTATTTGTGATATAACAGAAACGGGAACCACGCTTGTTCAAAATAACCTAAAGCTCATAGAAACCATTGCACAATCAAGCGCTCAACTGGTTGCAAACAAGACTGCCTTGGAGGACAAGGCAAAGTCTGAAAAAATAGCAGACATACTTGCGTTGATAAAGGGAGTTGTAGAAGCAAGGAAAAAACTACATATTTTTGTAAATGTCAAAGAAGAGAATTTGCAAAAATTATTGGAAAGCCTTCCTGCCCTTAAAAGACCTACAATAAGCAAGTTGAGTGAAGAGGGTTGGTATGGTGTTAATACGGTTATTGACAAAAACGAATTCATAAAGATAGTTCCACATCTTAGAGAAATAGCTCAGGGACTTGTTGTGATGCAGCCGAAGCAAATACTCCCAATGGAGGAACTAAAACAGGTCATGGGTCAGTGATAAAAAAGATAAGGGTAAACGACGCAAAACGGCAAGCATTTCTTATTCGCAGATCAAGTCATATACCGCAGAATAGTCTTATTGTACAAAAAATAATAAACGATGTTATCAAATTCGGAGATAAGGCGATAATAAAGTATACTAAAAAATTTGACAATGTAAAAATTAATTCTATTTTAGTAGAAAAAGTGGATTTTAGAAAGGCGTATCGACAGGTGACTGCGAATCAATTAAACGCTCTTAAAAAATCAAAAAAGCTACTTGAAAAAAATGAAAAAATACTCCTTGATAGATTAACTGGGATAATAACATTAGAACAAGGAGTTAAAATTGAAAGAAAACTCAAACCCATTGAAAGTATTGGATGTTATGTGCCAGGAGGAAAAGCTCGATATCCAAGCACCCTGATAATGTGCGCTGTTCCGGCAATAGTTGCAAATGTGGGCAGGATAGCAATTGTAAGTCCCCCTATGAAAGATGGCAATATTGATCCTCTCACACTTGTGGCTGCCGATATTTGCGAAATAGACGAAGTTTATAGAATCGGTGGTGCCCAAGCAGTGGCAGCTCTCGCTTATGGGACCAAAACAATAAGCAAGGTTGACAAAATTGTAGGTCCTGGAGGTTTATTTGTAAATATTGCAAAATATCTTGTTAGTAACAAGACTGCCATTGATATGATAGCAGGTCCTACTGAGTTGCTAATATACGCAGATTCCAAATCCGAGCCCAAACTTGTGGTCAAAGATTTAATTTCACAGGCAGAGCACAGTTCGGATACGCTTTGTGGTGTTGTTACTACCTCGAGTAATTTAATTGGAAAGTTAGAAAATGAAGTCGCCAAGTTACTAGGAGACTCTTTGCCTAGATTGGGCATAATATCAACAAGTTTCAAGAATAATGCATTTATAGCATTGTGCAAGAACGAAGCAGACGCGATTACATTTGCTAACGAATTGGCACCAGAACACTTTGAGATCTTATCAGAAAATCCAGAAAAAATAGCCTCAAAAATTAATACAGCAGGAGTCATTTTACTGGGCAAATACAGTCCTTCGTCTGCAAGTGATTACTGCCTAGGATCAAATCATGTGTTACCAACTATGGAATTTGGTAAATCAAAGGCTTCACTATCAGTACTTGATTTTGTAAAATTAGTTAACCATATTACAGTAACAAAAAACGGTCTTAAATCAGTTCAAAAGTGCATTAAAGAACTAGCGTTTGCTGAAGGATTACCAAACCACTACTATGCGGTGGAGGAGAGATTGAGAAATTGACAGATTGGCTTGTGGAAGAAATGAAGAAAATTTCACTCATTGAAAAATATACAGTACCTCCGGAAAGTAACTTTTTTAAGTTGGATGCAAATGAAAACCTTGTCTTAGACAAGGATTTTCTTTCCAAAATTTCGATAAATAGTTTGAAAAAAACGGACTTGCGAAAATATCCAATTGAGCTATATGAGCGGTTATATAAAAAACTCTCAAGTTATTTGGATGTTAGTGTTAACTCGCTGGTGTTAGGAAGTGGTTCTGATCAGATTATTGATTTACTTTTGACACTAATAGGCAAAGGGAGAAGGTTAACCTCAATATACCCAACATTCTCATACTTTAAGACAAGATGCCAACTGCATGGAATAGATGTTTCTGAATTAAAGTTATCTGCCGTTGATAACAGTCTTGACTCTGAAAAATTTATTGAGGATTCAAGAAAATCTCATGCAGCATACCTGTGTTCCCCTAATAACCCAACTGGAAATCAATTCGAAAAATCAAAAATTCTGCGTATTGTCGAATCATTGAAAAACACTCTAGTAATAGTAGACGAAGCGTACGTAGAATTTGCAAAATATTCATTAATAAAATATGTAAAAGAATATCCAAACCTTGTTGTTCTCCGTACTTTTTCAAAAGGCCTAGCTCTGGCTGGTGCAAGGCTAGGATATATGGTTGCAAATGAAAAACTTGCAGAATTGTTTAAGAATAGGATCCAGTTACCTTATGCAGTAAACAGTCTATCGCTTGCTATTGCAATCTCATTAATCTCTAATCCTAAAAAGGTGGAAAAGAGTATAGCACTGATAAAAGATGAAAGAGACAGAATGTATCAGAGCCTATCAAAAATCAATAAAATAAATATTTACAAATCCGATGCAAATTTTCTATTCATAAGATGTAACAAAAAGTATAACAGCATTATTGAGGCTTTGGAAAATTCAAAAATATTGGTAAAAGGTTTGGGCAACATCGATACCTATGGAAACTGCATTAGGATAACAGTAGGTACAAAAAAGGTAAATAACAAGATATTGTCAGTGTTTCACAATATTTAATAGATAAAGTAGATTTGATTAGAATGAATCAAGATGCATGTATTGTTTTTGATATAGACGGTGTATTGATTGATACGAGAAAATCCTACAATGAATCAATAAAACAAACAGTCCAGTATATTGTCAAACGTATCAATCCGACTATCGATAATGTAGAATCATTGGTAACAGACGACATGATATTTAATTTCCGTAAATCAGGCATGTTTAACAATGATGCTGACACGAGTTATGCTCTTATTCTGAGCATCGTATCTGGATCATCAAAAATTTCCGATTTACATATTTTTCTGGAAAAAGTCACAGGAAATGCAACTATAAATGGAATAAGGTCTGTAGAAAAATTTCTACTGGACTACTCCAAGGACAAAGACAAGGTGATAAAGACAATGAGAATGCTAAAGTATCCAGGAGACATCCACAGCAGCATAGTAGCACGGGTCTTTGATGAATATTTTTATGGACCTACTTTATTCAAAAAACAACACAGCGCCGATGCCCGTTATTATTTTGGATCACCACTCATTGAAAATGACGTGCTACTGGTGAGAGACTCAACGATTAAAAGAATATCGGACTATTTTGATAAAAGGGTGGGAATTGTTTCGGGCAGGAGCAGGGTGGCTGCAGAATATTCCTTGAAATGCTTGTTTGACTACTTTGATACCAGTGCATCAATCTATTTGGAAGATGAAAATAGAGAGATGGGCAAACCCAACCCTTTGGCATTGATAAAATCTATCAGGAGCATGGGAGTCTGTAATGCTTTCTATGTTGGCGATTCAGCAGAGGATTTATTGATGGTACTAAAGGCAAGAGAAGAAACTCATCTTGATATAAAACTAATTGGAATATGTCCGCCCAATTCTAGGGCGAATCAAATAAGGAATCTATTCACGGAAAATGGAACTTCCGTAATAGCACAAGAAGTTAATGAATTACCGAACATATTAAATAAAGTTAAGACCCAATTTTAGATACCAATTGTCAGATAGTGATAAGCCTAGGACTGCATCGCTGAGTAGAAGTACTTCTGAAACATCAATTACACTGAATGTTAACCTAGATGGTGAAGGTAAGGCTAAAATCTCAAGTGGCTTGAAATTTCTCGACCATCTAATAACTACATTCTGTAAATACAGTCTGGTTGACATTGAAGCTGATGTAAAGTCTCATGACTCTATATTACACCATTTAATAGAAGACATTGCTATATGCATTGGACAGGGACTTGATAAAGCATTAGGTAATAGAACCAGGATAATGAGATTTGGTTATGCTATAGTTCCTATGGATGATTCTAGGAGCAATTCAGCAATTGACCTGGTTAAAAGACAATTCTCTAAATTTGAATTGGAATTAGAAAGAAATGAAGTAGAAGGCATTGCAAAGGAGGATATAGAACACTTTTTTAGATCCCTGCTGCAAAATCTCGTTGCCTGTACACACATATTGGTAGAATATGGAAAAGATGATCATCATAAATTGGAATCTGCCATGAAGAGTTTTGCCATTGCATTTAGAAACGCTGCAGCTATTGACCCAAGAAGGAAAGGACTCCCAAGCACCAAAGACATGATGTAGATGACAAGTATAGCTATTTTTGATTTTGGTGCAGGTAATTTATTTAGCTTGCACCAATCACTACTTAGAAATGGTGCTCAAACCGTAGAGTTCATCAGGACATTGGATGGTTTGGAAAAATATGATGGACTTGTTTTACCAGGTGTTGGTAATTTCGACAGTGCGATAAGTTCTATGCAAAAAGACGCAGCGTTGCTAAATACGGCTGTAAATGATGGGTTGCCGATACTTGGAATTTGTCTGGGTCTTGAGATGTTATTTAACAAAAGTGAAGAAGGAATCCTTGATGGACTAAAAGTGTTAGAAGGAGAAGTATTGATGTTACCAAGGAAGAGAGTTAAGGTTCCACATATGGGCTGGAACAACTTGAGGATTACAATGACAGATAGCAATTTGCTAAAAGGAATCCCACAAGATTCTTGGGTATACTTTGTACACTCATATCATATAAAGCCCAAAGACGAAAACCTTGTCGCAGCAACAACTGATTATGGCTCAAAATTGCCCGTTGTAGTTGAGCGGTCTAATCTGTTTGGTACCCAGTTTCACCCTGAAAAATCAGGAAAAATTGGAGCCCAAATAATGAAAAATTTTGTTAATGTTTGTGAAAAAAACGAATGAAGGTATTAGCGGCTATAGATATAATGGACGGCGACGTAGTAAGATTAACAAAAGGGGACCAATCGACCAAAAAAGTATATAGTAAAGATCCTGTCCAAGTAGCCAAAAAATGGGAAAAGGACGGTGCGGACATGTTACATATTATTGACCTTGATGCTGCGTTTGGTAATGACTCTAACAACCTCCCTATAATTTCGGAGATACTGAATTCGGTAAATATTCCTGTTCAAATCGGGGGCGGAATCCGCCATGTTGACAAATTTGAAAAACTTGCGAAAATGGGATTTTCAAAAATAGTGATTGGTACTATGGCATACCGTAATATTGATGAGTTACGCATGCTGAGCAAAAATCACAGTGATAGAATAATCATTTCCCTTGATGAGATTAACGGTAAGGTAATGATAGATGGTTGGCAATCCTCTTCAGATTTTAAGATTGAAGAGGCAATTATCAAGTTTAACAAACTAGGAATAAACATTTTCCTCTTGACTAGCATTGTAAAAGACGGGACTCTTTTGGGACCAGATATTGTTGCTTTAAATAGCATTAATACAGATCGAAAATCAAAGATAATAGCTAGTGGTGGAATTTCAAGTTTGATTGACGTGTTAAGGGTTAGATCAATAGGTTGTGATAGTGTTATACTCGGCAAGGCGTTGTATGAAGACAGATTGGATATTAAAAAGGTGAAAGCAATAGCATAATGCCACTATCAAAGAGAATCATACCATGTCTTGATGTTGATAATGGCAGAGTGGTTAAAGGAGTAAAGTTTAGAGGAGTCAAAGATGCCGGCGACCCTGTTGAGCTAGCAAAAAAATATAGTGATCAGGGAGCCGATGAACTTGTTTTCCTAGATATAACGGCGTCAAAACAGGACAGGGAAATAATGAAGAGCATGGTAAAGAAAGTAGCCAGCGTTATAGATATACCCTTTACAGTGGGAGGCGGTATTAAGACTCTTGCAGATGCGCGGGAAATTCTTCTTAATGGCGCTGACAAGGTTTCAATCAATACTGCTTCGGTCAAGAACCCCGAACTGGTAACAAAACTAATGAAAATATTTGGTAGACAATGTGTTGTTGTGGCGATAGATGTCAAGAGAAATTACGGAAATGATGATAAACACACTGTAACATCCGGATCTAACAAGGATTACTATTTTGAAGTTATGATATTTGGGGGATCCAAAGGAACTGGAATTGATGCAATTCAGTGGGCAAAAAAGGTAGAAGAGCTTGGAGCTGGAGAAATACTGCTTACAAGCATAGATGCAGATGGTACTAAAAATGGTTACGATATCGAATTGACAGATACAATTTGCAATAGTGTGAGAATACCCGTCATAGCGTCAGGCGGTTGTGGTTCATCCGAACACATGGTTGAGGTATTTAACAAAACCGATGTTGATGCTGTACTTGCAGCTTCAATTTTTCATTATGATAAATTAACTCTAGACAAAGTCAAGAAACATTTGGCCAAAAAAGGAATTCAAACCAGATTATAAACTTGATTTATTCTTAAATTTCCCTAGGAAGGTAACAAACTCAATCGTAAAAAAAGCAAAATATTCTTAGTTTTCTACTAGCGCAAAGTTAGGGCAAAAATAAATATTCCTGCAATCATTTCGATGGTCAAGAAGTAGTCCTTGATTATCTTCATCTTACTTGCTTTTACTTTTCTAAATCCCCTGATTATATGTTGATCACGAATAGTAACAAGAGCATACAATCTGGTTAGTGCCATCAAGAAACTTATTCCCAAATACACAGGCAGTATGAAAAGGTCCTTGGGATTTCGCCGCAGATGTGGAATGATTTTGATTGTCCTTCCCACAAGCCACAAAATGATAATAGAGATGGCTAATCCCCATTGATTTTCAATGAGGGCTATTGATAGAAAAATAGGACCAAGTAATAGCGTAAATACGGAAATGAAACGATCTATCATAGAAAATGCAAGGTATGGACATTTCCAAACCCACCCGTTCCAAAGGCTCTGAAAGTCAGAATTATGACTGTTTCTTGCCCATCTAATTCGTTGCCTGATAAATTGGCCAAATCTAGGAGCAGCGGATGAATAAATTACCGCAGAACTTTGATAATATGTCTTCCATCCTTCCTGTTGAACGAGTCTTGTGAAGCATTTATCTTCACCTGACTCTTTCTTCCTGCCAAGTATAATTTCATTTAAGAAATATTTGATTTTAGGTTCCAGAATTTCCCTTCGATATAGTGCGGTTTTTCCACTTAGGCAAGAAAGGGCTCTTCCTCCAGCCGTCTGCGCAGGCATATCATAATAGTTTCGCATATCCCAAAAAATATCTGTCATCTTCTGCCAGATTGTTCTTCTCTCAATAGGGTGAAATCTGGGAGTGACACCACCGATTTTTGGATCTACTTGGAATGGTCGCAGCGCATTTTCCAAGAAATTACTATCCCACATTGTGTCACTGTCAGTTAAAGCAAGGATCTTACCTTTTGATTCTGAAATACCGTCAGCGAGAGCGGGTCTCTTGCCAGGTTTTGAGGTTATTATTAATTTAAGATTATTCTTGCCCTGTTGGAATTCATTAAACTCGGCAATGCAAGCTGGATCTGATTTGTCTATGACTGCAATTATTTCATATGGATTATTTTTCCACCATGATTCAAGGGATCGCTTAAAGATTTTTCGATCTTCTTGGTATACAGGTATAATTACCGATACACTAAGATCAGTTGCACTTCTCAAAGTGATCTTGGTCGATCCTGGTGCTATCGGAGAATATAGAGTAGCAACTACTTTTTTGATAAACCATATTGTCCATCTCCAGGTCCCTATAATGCCTAGGGGTATTATTAGCCAGTAATTTGATAGCCAACTTGGAAAGAAATTCCTAGCTATATAATTTTGCAAGCCATTAATTTGATAAATAATATCATTAATGTCAAACCACAGTGGGGATAATATCAGTGAAACCGCAAATCCAATTAGAATTAGATCAAAAATTATGTTGCCAAAAATCCCAGTACGTTTATGATGGATTTGGCCATTATAGGATTCCACTATTTTAATTCGATTCCAATATTATTTATTAGTAACTTTTATTATTATCTAGAAGTTAATGATGTAAGATGGTCACTAACAATTTTTACTGTATCTCTTACTTGAAAATCAAAAGGAATTATATAAATATGATTAATTATAACCCCCCTATAATAAAGAGGGATTTTGCACGAGTAAGATAAGTATTGTTGGTTCCGGTGTGGTAGGAAGTGCAACGGGCCAGGGATTTCACAAGCTAGGTCACGAAGTAATTTTTTATGACATTTCGAAGGAAAAGCTGAGAACACTAAAGTCAAAAGGTTTCAATGTCGCTGATGATTTGGGTGATGCATTGTCGCAAACAGATATTGCATTTGTTTGTGTAAATACTCCCACTCATAATTCACAACAGGACCTTTCGCAGATACTTTCTGCACTGTATCAGCTAGCAAACTATCTAAATTCATCTAATAAGCGTCATTTGCTGGTTTTCCGAAGCACTATGCTGCCAGGTACTATGCGCAGCGTTGTGTTAAACTATCTCGAAAAAAATTGCACAAAAAAGAGAGGCGTTGATTATGAAATTGCATATAATCCAGAATTTCTGAGACAAAATTCAGCGCTTGAAGACTTTTTCAAGCCAGACAGAGTAATAATCGGAGAAGAGAGCAGTAATGATTTGACAAAATTATTGATGGAAATATACCAACCACTGACAAAAAACATAATCAACACATCATTTGAGGCAGCAGAGCTAATCAAGTATGCATCAAATTGCTTTTTGTCATTAAAGATTTCATTCTTCAATGAAGTAGGTTTGATATGCAAACACTTAGGAATAGATGACAAAGTTGTAAGTTTGGGTGTATCATTAGATAAGAGAATTGGCAAGTATGGCACTGAATTCGGTAGACCCTTCGATGGAATGTGTCTTCCAAAAGATACTCAGGCACTAGCCTCATTCATAAAGGAAAATAGGATTGAACCGGACTTGCTAGAAGTAGTATTAAACATAAATAAGAAAATAGAAGACCTAACTACCACAAGACAACTAGTTTCTGGCGCTAGAGAAACTCATTCTTAACAGCTGAAACTTTACTCTTAAATTTATATTGGGAGCAAAGTTTTTCATTTTTTAATGAAATTATCTCCTTTTGGAGTTCTATTTGTTTTTTTATTGATTTTAAATGTTGCATCAATTACCAGTCTAAATCCTAATCTAAATTTAGATCTAAATTTAAATCCAAATCCAGTCTATGCTCAAGGGACAAATTCTCAACAACTGATTGGAGTAAACATGTTAGGTTACTACACAAGTTTACCTCAAACACGTGATTTTAAGAATCCTTTCCCTGATAACTATTACGATCAGAGTTTTAAGATAATAAAAGATGGTGGAATGAACCACGTCAGGTATGTGTATTATTGGGAGTCTTATGTGAAGAATCCTACTGCGTTCATAAATGAATTGAAATTTGCAGCAACTCTTGCTGACAAATATGGTTTGAAAATAATATATGATAATCACCAGTTCCATACTTCATCCTGGCTTAATCCTCAGAGAGGAACAGGATTTCCAAATTTCTTATTTCAAAATAATTCGGAATACGCCTACGGTAGTGGTGGAGGACCTAAATATCCATCAGCTGTAGCATGGTGGACACACTGGTGGAATAAAGAGATTACAGATGTAAATGGTACTGACGGATGGACTTTGCAAGCTCGATTTTTAAATAAAGTAGTCAGTACCGTTGATAGCCATCCGAGTACTGTAGGATATGAAATATTGAGTGAACCACAGGTGCATAGTGTAGACCAGTGGGATAAAATAGGAAAATATAATACGTTTTTAGCTAATGAATTGAGAAACGTAACAAAAAAAGACATTGTATATAGTATGAGTATTCCTGTTGATCTGAAAAGTAACATCGGAGTTAACGCAACAAATCTTGCAAAAATGACACCTGCAAATAAGACAAACACTATATTCAAATTTAGCATATACGGACTTCCTTCACCGGGTAGCTATCAAGAAGAAAGACTCAAGATGTTCATCGCAGCCGGCAACCTTTCCGGAGTTCCTGTCTATATTGGAGAGTGGAATAACGTTGACAGAGATAAAGTAATAAATGAAGAAGGAGACTTTGTCTATGAGATAGATCCAAAAGGAAGTGATATCACCCCAGCAGACACTACGGCGATTTTAAAGAAATTCAATGAAATTGATCCTTATGGATGGGCTTTTTGGTATTGGAATTTTAGGCCACACAGAGTCGAGAACTTTAATCTAGTGACAAGTGATCCTAACGGGAATTTGATTCCTACGAAATATTTTGATATTCTCAAAAATGCTATCCAATCGGTCAATTCTGGTAAAGGTTCCAAATAAACTAATTTGTTTATGAGAATCAAGCCTCTTCTTCATGGTAACATGGAGACACAAACAGCCAAAAAGAATATAGAAAGAAAAATACTTTTTGAAATACTGACTAACTTTTGACCTAGTGTATTTGTCATGTCATGTAGAGTAGAATCCAAAATCCATAAGGTTTAATTCATGCATAAACTCCATAATTATCGATAAAGAAGCTAATTGAATTTGCAATTACAATTAAGAGAAGGAACCAAACTGCGATCGTTGATATTTATCCTTATACCTCTTGTTCTTTCTTCTTATACTCACCTTTGGAATCCGACAGGATTTCCCTCTTTACACACGGATGAGGGCCATTACCTAAGAAAGGCAATTTCCACGGAAACAGGCCAGGGATTGCAACCTCAGGACAGATATCGTGCCCCATATTTTGGGCAGATGTTCCTTGCAGGTATTTTTAGCATTATTAATTACCCAAACGTGGAAGTGCTAGGCAACAGTAATCCTGTCGAACAACTTTACTTAATCCCTCGTGTTATTATGGGGATTTTGGCTGTAATTGATACTTTTCTGCTGTATAGAATCACAGAATATAGATATGGCAGGAATGTTGCAATTATTGCCTCTGTTTTGTTTGCCGTCATGCCATTTACCTGGCTAACTCGGAGAATATTTCTCGAGTCAATTCAGCTACCCTTTATTTTAACATCAATATTGCTTATTCTCAATCTTGGACGAGGACGCCATCTGGGAATGCAGCAGGATTACCAGCAAGAGAATCCTGGCAATAGCCACCCAGGACACCAATATGCCAAGTTTACACTTATTATTTCTGGAATTTTTCTGGGACTTGCTATTTTTACAAAGATACCTGCCTTTACAATAATTCCTCTGGGAATTATTATGATATATGTAATCACTAGAAAAAAAAGATACATTTTAGTTTGGTTAATTCCCGTGCTTTTGGTTCCAATGATGTGGCCGCTTCACGCCATGCTTAGTGGAGATTTGGATGATTGGATAAATGGTGTTCGTTACCAAGTTAGTAGAGATAGGCCTTTGATTAATACGATGAATACGTTTTTTGAGATAGACCCTGTCCTGTTTGTATTGGGAATGGGTGGTCTCGTCTATGCCGCCATAAAAAAGGACTACTTTGTTCTGATGTGGGCAATTCCTGTTTTTGTCTTCCTTCAAGCAATAGGATATGTATCTTCATTTCATTTGATTATACTACTACCTCCGTTTTGCGTCGCCGGAGCAAATATGATTGAAAAGATCGGCAAGAATATTTCCAATATCAGAATGAAAAACATGCTACCGTACATTAGAATTGCAGTTATTGGAATATTTGGTATTTGCAGCATAACCATGCTGATTACTTTGAACATAAATACAACTTATTATCAGGCACTTGCCTTTGTTCTCTCCAATTTACCTGATAGCAATACCAATTCTTCTGCGACAAACCCTGCAGACAAGGTAACATTAATTGGGAATCCTCAGTATTTCTGGATTCCAGAATTTGTTTTCAATAAAACATTTGATGCTAAAAACTTCTACAGCAAGACTCCGTTTAAGACAGACAAATATCTGATGATAATTGATAGCGGGTTTGTCAAAATTTTGAATAATGATAATACTTCAAGATTAAATCTGGCCTATAATGCCACCCATAATCTAGCAAGATTTGAGCAAAACTTTACGGGAGGAATTGACCTCAATAAATATCCGTTTACCAATTTAAGATTGAGCCCTGAAACGCGCTTTATCGAACTTAGATCGAACTATTAGTTCTTTTCAGATTTTTTCCCAAACATTTTATTTGAGCTTTTAGGTTTAGTTCACGTCATTAAATGCGTATACTTTTGTTACACTCTGATTTTATAGAATACCAACCGATATCGAAGGAAATAGAGTCAGCAGAAGAAATCTCTTCAACAGCAAGTAAAAAAATTGATAATGTCATAGTGGCATTAATTGCAGTTGAAAAAGACGATGATGAGTCGATAATTGATGATGTTTGCAAGGAATTAAAAACGTACAGCAAGATGATAAAATGCGATAGCATTCTAGTATACCCATATGCTCACCTCAGCTCAGACTTGGCTGACCCTCTACGGGCTCGAGCGATTTTGAATTCCGTCGAGAAAAAGGCAAAGAGTCTATTTGGCATAGTAAATAGGGCTCCATTTGGTTGGACAAAATCATTTAATGTAAAAATAAAAGGTCATCCTCTAGCAGAACACGCAAAAACAATTCAAAAAAATGCTGACGGAGCAAAAAATAAGACTGGAAGCACAGAAACTGAATCAGTCGCATTAAAATCAGAGGATAATCTTAACTCGACATGGTATGTACTGGCAACTGAAGGAAATATGATCCCAATAGGCGAATATAGTTTTGATAAAAAAAATGCCTTTAGCAAACTAGCTGATTATGAGCTATCAAAAAAGAGAACAGTATCTGAAATACCACCTCACGTAAAACTAATGAAAAGACTAGCACTAGTCGATTATGAACCTTCTTCAGATGGAGGAAATATGCGATACTATCCGAAGGGACGTTTAATGAAATCGTTGATAGAGACTTATGTTACTAAAATGATACACGAATATGGTGGAATTGAAGTTGAAACTCCGGTAATGTATGATTCCAATCATCCTTCCATTCACAGTTATTTCAATAGATTTCCAGCCAGACAATACAATATACAGTCAGACAACAAACAACTTTTTCTAAGATTTGCGGCATGTTTTGGTCAGTTTCTAATGGCCAAAGATTTTCAAATTTCTTACAAGCAATTGCCATTAAAGCTCTATGAATTGACGAGATATTCATTTAGGAGAGAGAAGAGCGGAGAGTTAGTAGGGCTAAGAAGACTCAGGGCCTTTAGCATGCCAGATTGCCATGCCTTTTGCAGAGATATTGATCAGGCAAAAGAAGAGTTTGTAAAGAGATTTGAGTTGTCATTGAAAGTTTTAGAAGGCCTTGGTATTTCGCCAAACGACGATGTGGATATGGTTATTCGTTTTACCTCAGATTTTTATGAACAAAATAAAGAATTTATTAAACAATTTGCGGCGAGAATGAAGAAACCAATTCTTGTAGAGATTTGGAAAGAAAGATTCTTTTATTTTATTGTAAAGTGGGAATTTAATTTCGTAGACAGTGTGGGAAAAGCTGCTGCATTATCTACCGACCAAATAGACGTGGAAAATGGCCAAAGATACAACATTGAATTTGTGGACAGTGATGGTGAGAAAAAATATCCAATTATTTTGCATAACTCTCCGAGTGGCGCTGTTGAGCGTGTAATATTTGCATTGTTAGAAAAATCAGACAGGGATGCTAGCAGGGGCAAAGTCTCAGCCTTGCCGCTGTGGCTATCACACACACAGGTGAGAATTATTCCAGTTGCTTCAAAACACTTAGAATTCAGCCAGAAAATTTTAGATGAATTTGATATGAATAATATCAGGGCTGACATTGACGATAGAGAGCTCTCAGTAGCGAAAAAAATCAGAGAAGCCGAATCAGAGTGGATTCACTTCATTATTGTCATCGGAGATAAAGAAGTAGAGGGCGGAGAGTTGGTAGTTAGAGAAAGATTATCGAAGTCTCAGTATGGTATCAACCTTGAAAATCTGATAAAAAACATAAAGTTACAAGTTTCAGACAAGCCATATCTCCCACTAAATTTGCCTAGCTATATGTCCAAACGACCCATAATCATGGCCTGATTTCGCGCAACGATCATGTGTTGAGAGGGGTATTTGCTCGAATGTTTTTATATTTCGTAACTTGATTCCTTTCAAATGGGAAGAATAGACAAAGGAGAACGCTGTAGCGTGAGTGGTTGCGAAAATCCAGCGGAACGATCCATAAGTGGAAGTAAGGCGAGCATGGCTTCGGATTTACAAGTTAATACGTCAAGCAAGAGAGTCTATTTATGCAGACCACATTACAAAGAATGGAAAAAGGCAACCAAGGAAGATAGAGAAAACGAAAGAGCCAGATGGGGCTAATCAATTAAACAAGTAAAAGGCAAACAAATGTAAAATTGAAAATATAAAACATCTGTCTAAAAATAATCAAAGCTGAACCGATCTAGACGTATTTTCTAGGAATTATTCTCAGAAGTGTTTGTGTTGCAAGTGCTCCCTCTCTGTAATCACCATTTTTGAGTGAAACTTCTACAAGGTCCATTCCCACCAGATTTGCTGAATCGTTAATACTTTTAATTATCTTTAATATTTCAAATGGATCCAATCCAAATGGTTCCGGAGTTCCTGTGCAGGGAACATATGGGAAGTCGTAAACATCGATGTCAAATGATATGTAGACGTTTCTTTTGGAAGTAACCTTGGATATATATTTAGTTACATTATCTATATTATTTTTTATTTCCCATGGATCAAATGTAACAATTCCATTTTTTTCTGCAATGTTATTTTCCTCCCTGTCGGTCTGTCTGATACCTATTTGTACCATGTTTTTACCTTTGATGTATCCTTCATCTAAGAGTCTATAAAAGGGAGTAGTATGGCATAGTTTCAAACCTTCATATTCAGGTTTCAAATCGCGATGCGCATCAAAGTGAATCAACAATGGCTGACTTTCAGAAAGACCTTTGAAACAAAAATACGTGATGGTATGTTCTCCTCCCAACATAAACGGCTTCTTTTTTGTCCTTTCAAGTTCTCTCACCAGGGTTGGAATTTTCTCATCTAAAAATGCAAAGACCGAATCTACTTTACCTTTATCATCATATGGAATCTTAATATCCCCTAGATCAAAGATTTTTGCAACATCCCTGATATCTTTATTTTCATCATAAACATATGTTTCAATTTGACGAGCAGAAGTAGTCCTAATGGCTTCCGGGCCTCGACCAGTTCCCTTTCCAAATGATGTTGTAAGCTCTAGCGGAACACCAAAAAACACAATATTTGCCTCATTGAACGTAGTTTTCGCATCGATATCGCCAAAGGAACATTCAGCTTCGGTCCTCTCTGGAGTAATAAAGAAAGAATCCAAAAGATCTAAAATATTTGTCAATTTGCCTAAATGAATGATGGAATCTTATTATTATATTTTTTAAAGTAAACTAATGATAACAATCTAATTTGACCAGAACAATTCATCCAAGTTACTCTGTCTTGGCTTACCAATTATGGATTTGAAATTTACGTCTAGGGCTGTCAATAGTTGGTCAAAAGTTGTTTCCATGGCCTCCAAGTATTTTTCAGTATCTATTTCTTTATGGGTTGCTAGTTCGACTGGCTTGACCCCTTCAGCAGTTTTTGTTTTTACATAAGAAATTATGTCGCCTGCCTTAATTTCTCTACCATTATCGGAGAACTGCATTGCAGCCTTTATGTGCTGAGGAATTCCTTTGATTGAATTGGTATACGAATCATGGCCGTCTATTGATGTTATTCTAACAGTGTCATTTGACCTTTTACCGTATTTTTCCGGAGATTTGTTTATCATGACATTAAAAGAAAGTTCTTCCAAAGGATATTTGTCTGTCTCTAATTTTTTTGCGCTGTCTTTAATAAGTTCTTTAATCTTCTCTCTAGCAGTATCAAAGTCCTTTTCTGTATTGACTTTACCTAATATTTCTAGCATACTGTAAAATGCTTTTCTAATAAAAGCCGGAGTGTGAGACTTTTTGCCAGTCAGGCCTTTTACATCAACGGTTCCGTCCTTCAGCACCCCCAGGTAATTTTTCTTGAGGTTGTTAAATACAACATAGCGATATTCTTTGTCCAGTTCAAGATCTACGCCCTCATTGGTTTTTGCCCATTTTGAAATTTCTTCTACTTTTCCTTCAGAAGGATTTCGCAAAAACAATGAATCGGTATCTCCGTACACAACTTCTATACCAGATTCTTTGCATTTCTGTATTGTACTGGTAATAATATTTCTTCCAATAGCTGCAGTGGCATCGGCAACTGGCAGACAGTACAGCGGAAATATTTCAGCTCCCATAACACCATAGCTTGCGTTTAGGATAACTTTAATTGCCTGACTAACAACCGTGTATAGCTGGCGTTCCTCTGGTGAGATTGTTTTATCTTTTGAGAGATGTTTATAATAGTTAACTCGAAGATCTCTCAGTGAGCCTATTAGAAGCGAAGTAATTCCTTTCTTCTGTTTGCATGTCCAGTAATCAGTGTCAGGAATTTTTTGATTGGGATCTTGTTTGCATGACTCATGGGGACAGTTTACTGTTTCATACGACAGATTATGGACCTTTATAATACTAGGATACAGACTGGCAAAGTCAAGCACTGATACGTTGAAGTGGATCCCTGGCGTGGGTTCTACTACAAGTCCCCCTCTGTACTTTTTTTCTTTGATGATTGCTGAAGAAGATGCCTGTCCTTTGAAGCGGAGCTCTTCACTCTGAGGAATCAGTGCATTAATCTTTCTGTGTTCATAATACAACATTCCCCTTATCCATTGGTTAACACCTACTCTAGAGAGGTCTTCAACAGAAAGTCGAGATATTCTGGCAATTACAAACAGTAGTTTAATTAAGAGACTGTCATTGAAGCTTGTAAGTCTAAAAGTTAAATCAGTGTCCTTAAGACAGTATCGAGCTAATTTCTGAATAGGAAGATCGCTAATGTTTCCATCAAATTCGATTTTGGTGTCATTGAGAAGTGCTTCTGATATTGCATTAAGCCTAAATTCTGAATATTTGTGACTAAAGGCGTAAATTTGAATAGATCTATTTTGGAATGTTCTAAATAAATCAATATGAACTCCATGTTTCAGCTGAACTGGTTCTGTCTGGATTCCCTTCTTTACGAATGAATCTCTCTTTACCACTAGAGGGATTTCTTCTTTTGGTATTATGCTATGGTTAATCGGATCAATTTCAGGATCTTGAGACCTTTCGTAAAGGTATGGAAGGTCAAAATCATCACCATTAAAGGTAACTAATACACTGTATGACCAAATTGCATTGAATGTTTTTTCTAACAGCTCTTTTTCAGTCTTACACATTTCTGCTTCTGGGATTAACTGTGTTCCGTCGTTGGGATTTTTGTCTTGATCAAGAAGAAATACCTTTCGAAATCCGTCATTTGAGACTATACCAACTGCAGTAATTTTTCTATCGTGTTCTTTTGGAACAGGCATTCGTCCCTCTTCTGAATCTACTTCAATATCAAGGGCTATTCTTTTCATCTCAGGTATGGGTTGATTCAGTAAATCTGCCCACTCTCTCACGTATTCTCTGTACTTGTCATTTCTTGCCTCTTTGCTTTCGAGTATTTTATCCCACAGAAAATTTTTGAGGGCATTGTGTACTATTTCGGACATTGTATATGGGTCTTCTATTATTTGGTCTCCTTTCCTCGTATAGTATGAACCTGGAATTAATCCAGTATCATAAAGGTAGTTTTCATGATACTTGATGTTGGCTTCCCAAACATTGAGTTTTTCCCTAATACCACCCTTTCCACCTATCGACAGTGGGTCTGGAGCAATTATTTTTATTGCTTGAATTTCTTTGTCTAGCATTAGATCTAATTTTGGTATTATTTTTAACTGGAATTTCTTTTCGATTGCTGCGATTTCTTCCGCTCTTGCCTTGTTTTCCAATTTAGTATAACAATAAGGTTTATGATCCGTAGTATCTTGCCAAAAGTATATCACGTGCAAAGTAGGATCGTAAAATTTCAATTGAACTTTCTGGTTTTCACCAGAATAAATTGCTGATATTAACATGACACGAATATTTTCTGGGAGCTCCTTCCAATAGCTCAAATTCTGTTTATCATTTTCAAGAAGGGGCGATTGATCCATATGACTCACTGGGATTAGTTTCAAATATGAAAAAAGGATAATTATCTTTTGCTACTGATGACCAAATTTTTGCAAGCTAAAAAGTTCTTTACAGTAGGGCTAGATAGTTATCATGTTGCTGTCTTTTTCTTTTCTCTTGATTGCAAAAATGCCTACGGCGTATAGGGCAATCATGGGTAGCGCAACAAACCACATTGTTACACCGCTTCCATCTGGTGTTATTACAGCGCCAAAGATTGTAATGATTATTATCGCATATCTAAAGTTTTTTTGCCAGAACCTTGAATCGGTCAGGCCGCTCAATGATAGGCCATACATTAATACAGGAAGCTGAAAGGCGATGCCAAAACCCAATATGAATTGGAGTACAAATGTTATAAAATCATTGACCGTCAAAAATGTCTCGGCGCCAATTGATTCTCCATATTTGTAGAGAAAGTTGAGTGTAAATGGGATTACGAGTATGTAGGAGAATACAACACCGAATATGAATAGGATAAATATTGGCAGGATTATCTTGAGGATGTTTAATTTTGAAAATGGCGATCTGATTTTTTTGTCTTGTTCGGCTATCGATTCCTCATAATTTTTCATACCACCATTAGAATCGTGTTTGCCTGATGCTGCTGCACCTTTCTCTTTGGCTTTTCTTTTGCTTAACACTTGATCAAATGCCGGGGAAAAGAATCCAAATATTTCCCTGATTACGATGGGAAGAGAACAAATCAGCCCTATTAGCAATGAAATGTGAACCTGTGCAAAGAACACTTGACCGGGGGCCGTTTGGATAAGCTTTACCTCTGGCGGAAGTAATGTATCCTTCATAAAAGCTGTCAGCTGAAGGGCTACGTTGTCAAACGGGTCTGGATATG
This sequence comes from Nitrososphaeraceae archaeon, assembly GCA_035454925.1. Taxonomy (GTDB): domain Archaea; phylum Thermoproteota; class Nitrososphaeria; order Nitrososphaerales; family Nitrososphaeraceae; genus TA-21. The sequence continues at coordinate 7,242 of DATIFZ010000107.1, read as the reverse complement.
GATAGTATATCGCTAAATTATTTTGCTGTCCTGCTGCATCTAGTGATGGAAGTTCAATTGGTAGGACTGTCGTCTTTATACCAAAACTCATTGAAAAAATAGTGATTATAGCGATGCAAATTACGATATGAATAATTCTAATTCGTAATTCATCGATATGTTCAGCTATTGACATCCCAGATGAAGACATTACAATGTTCGCAATAAGGCAATCAGGATATAATAATTATATTGATGCAAGCATGTGCTAATACTTGTGAATGATTGCCACCCGTATTGAATCAACTAATGAGAAGATCCTATTGGTTCTATAATTTCTCATCTAAATCCTTTTAGAAGGTGAAAACCAATGACAGTCCATGCAGTATCACAAGGCTTCTATTCTTGGTCATGAAAGATCTAAAAAGGCGCAGCTAAAGCTATTTGATTACACTGGATATGCCATGCTTACGTATACTACAAAACAAGATGGCAATGGGTTTGCTCCTGTTGGTGACGAAATGCTAGTAGCTAAAATGGAGAGGCAAGCTGAGACGATGTTATTTCTGTGTGATAATGATGGTTACGCCAAGGCACAATCAAAACCGTTACCAAAAGAAAAAGCCGAAGAAGCATATAAAAAAATGTTAAATGATGGCATTCTGGAATTTAAGGGTCAGATAAAGACAGTTTCATAATTTCGTAGCTCGTAATTGCTGACGCACATTACGAGAAAGTGGAATATTCAATAAACGAAAATTCGATTGTGTGTATTAAGCTATGCCCTAAATCTAAAACATGAGCGTTACTGTTTAGAATAACTTTAAAAAGAAGTTGTTGCAGTTATCGCCTCAGTTATGATCACAACTAATAGTGATACCGATAGAATGTTTACAAAGCTAACCAGTAATCTTTGTTCCACTTTGACTATTTTTCATTACAATGTTCCTAATGACTAGGGGATCTGATTTTATGACCCATGTAGGAATTTTGGATCTCTCTATTACCTTTAATGCAACGATATCCATAAGATCGTAACTTCCTGCTTGTGTGCTCTCCGTATTCAACAGATCCATGCATTTTTTTATCGTAACTTCCTTGAACATTTTTGCTTTAGGATTCTTGTTTGGATCAGAATCATAAATTCCGTCAACATCTGTTGCATTCAGGAATCTGTCAGCTTTAATTTTTTCGCAAATAAGCGCTGCTGTGGCATTTGTACTCTGACCTGGATGAAGACCACCACTGACTATTATTTTTCCTGAGTCACAGGCAATACTGATTTCTTCAAGGTTGCTGGGAATAGCTGGGTAAACAGAATCTCCTAGTGGTGCAGCTAGTAACATTGCATTTAACCTTGATATTTCAATACCCATTATGTCCAGACTACTCTCATCTGAACCCAATGAACGTGCCAAGTTAACATAATGCCGAGCAATTATTCCACCTCCAGAGACTACAACTGGTTGCACCCTGGTTTGCATTTCAAGTAAAAGTCTAGCGTATTGCTCTAGTGATTGAGATGTAGTATTGTAATTAAAAACGCTGCCACTTAATTTTATAACTAGAATTCTCTTCTTTTGTTTTGATGTCTGGGACTTCATTGTTTTTCGGGTAACTCCTTGTCTAACACATCTTTTGATATTTTTGTAATTTTTTTTCGATCCTTATGGTTGGTATATACCCTAATCATATCAAGATAACCTGTTATTGAATTTACCAGAGGCAGATTAGAAACTGGTTGTTTAAAGAATTCGTCCTCGCTAACAAGAAGAATTGATTTCATTTCTTGCTTGTTTGGCGCGAGTGGCACCAGTGAAATACCATACGTATCAAGAAAAATTTTTTTCTCATCAATATTAGCCAATCTTGCAATTTCCAATCTCAATTCTTCAATTTTATGTCTATTTAACTTTGTATAATTGTCTCGTTTTCTAATAAATCTCTCATAAACACATTTTAGTAATTTCCTATTCAAATAGTTAGAAATCATTTCTTGTGCAACCTTGTTATTTTGTGACGACGAGATTCTGCAAATTATGCTATCATCTGTTAGGTTCAGATAATCGCTCAACGCTAATCCTCTTAGGTTCAATATTTCACTTGAGAGCAAGATAGAGTGAAGCAGCATTACTTCAGCAGATCGAACTGTCTTGTGGAAATAAACTGCCCGGAACATCTCAAAACGCGAAATTATCATTGATTCAAAAGAGTAAAAAGATGAGATGTCCAAAGCTAGGCTTTTGCTGTCAGCCACCCTGAATGAATTAATAATCCTGTTATAATCTACTTTGCCGTACTCCACTCCTGTAAAATATCCGTCTCTGGGAAGATAATCCATCAAGTCCGACGATAGACTTCCTGAAATTATTTCATTTTTGAATTTTACTTTTGAATTACCAAAAGAAATCTCACTTATCGTTCGTGAAGAAAAGCCATATTCAGAAAGAATATCATCTAATTCAGTCTTGCATATTATTTTCGCCCCAAGAGTTTCATGATTACTGTTGCCTGTAACCCTTAGTGCTTCTTCAAAGAGATGTGAAAAAGGTCCATGACCAATATCATGTAGCAGAGATGCTACACGTAGCTCCTGAATTGATTCTTTGTCTATTACCCCCATAGAAAATAGATGTTCTCCTGCCAAACCTGCCACATGCATTGTTCCCAAAGAGTGTTCAAATCGTGAGTGTTTGGCTGCAGGATATACCAGATGAGCGCCGGCCAATTGTTTAATTCTTCTTAATCGTTGAAAAACGTGAGAATCAATTATCTTTTTTTCAAGGTCTGTAAACCTGATAAACTTGTGAATAGGATCGGTTATTTCTCCAACGAATTTCATGTCGTGTAAATAGAATTGAACACCACATTGAATTAAATTTTCATAGTATTTCTTACTATTCTAAGTACCTGACTATGAACATCGTCGACTGATTTTTCCCCGTCAATAACGTACCACTTGAATTTTTTTGCAAGCAGCCTGTATGACTTTTTTACTTTGCGAATTAATTCGCGGTCTTTTTCAAAGGTATCGATGATACTATTTTTTGATCTAGTAACCAGGGTATCTGTTTTGATATCTATGACTATTACAAGATCTGCTTTTGGTAATCCTTCATCCAGGGCAAGTAGCCAGTCTAATTCCAATCCCTTTGATACTCCATAGACCAGATTGGATTGATAGTATCTGTTCATGATAATTGTGGTTCCTTTGGCTATTACTCTTTCTATTTCGGTCTTTTTCTCCCATCTGTTTGCAGAAAGAAGCATCATTTTCACCTGATCCGAGTAATCCCTTCTACCATCAAGAAATTGCTTTATCTCTTTACCAATTGGGGTAGTATAATCGGGGAAATCAAATTTGACACACCTGCTTTTGAATTTCTTTAATAGTAAATTTGCCTGTGTTGTTTTGCCTGCCTTGTCAATTCCTTCTATTACGATGATCTTACCCTTACGCAAACACTTTGTTTGAAATGACTCATAAATAAAAAGTATGTTAAAATCAAATAACAAACACAGGCGATCCCTTTTAGCTGCCTGAACCTGTTAAAGTTAATTGCATTTGTTTTGTAATAGTTCTGTCCTTGGGTTCAATTCATCAAATCTCAAGCTTTTTCTTATATCTGATTTTTCTAACTCAAATTTGTAAAGTAGTTCAGCTTGCTTGAGCGACTTTATCCACAGTCAATATTTCCTTCGAAACTTCCTTTCCAACCTGTATCAGCTCGAACTTGGATTTTTCCGTTATTTCCACAGTCGCCATGGATTGAGATATTTGCCTTTTTATCCAATCCACAAATATTACTTGTCGTCTCTTTACCGTCTAAATCGTAATTTTTCTTGTCTATTTTTCCAGAATCAAGGTAGCCGCCATTGCTCGTATTGTCGTTAGAAGAGTCATCAAGAACTACTTCCCAACTTCCAAAGATAGGCGAATCGTTCAAAAATGCACTGAATGAAAGTTCGCCCCTCTCTGACTGGCCACCAGGACAACTGATTGTGCCATGTCCATTCCCTGAGGTTCCTACGCCATGAGCTACATGAGCCACAGTAGCGGCAGAAAACAAGGTAATCATGAAAAGTAATAATATTTTCACTTTAACTCCAACCTCCAAATTCATCATTCTGTCTGGAATTCAAAATAATTTATATATTATGTAGAGTAGTTCCAGATCATAAATAGGAAAAAATAACATGAATCATTTAATACTTGGGGGTTATCCTAATAAAGTTTATCATTTATGATTATCAACAGCGATTATCTTTTGATTAATATTAATTTATTACATCCTTGATGAAACCAGAATAATAATTAGTAAATCTATCCACTTATAATACAAATTTTATATTGTATCTTATAGTTTCTATATCTTCAAGTTATTATAAAGGATCGATGAAATATGTGTGAACTAAAATGGCACAGATGCCGACTCTAATTCCAAAAGAAGTAGAAATCCAAAGATTAAAGAAAATCTACATTATGGTCATTATGCTGGGTTCAATCGCAGCATCCGTAGAAGTAGATAACTTTGTTGATGGATCTCTTCATCAAACCGCAATTAGAGACAGTGCATTTACACCAGCTCATTGGTGGTTGTACAGCCACTTCGTAGCCCTCCCATTAGGATGGGGTTTTGTGGCAATGTATGACAGAAGGGTACCCGTACTAAGGGGTCCTGGAAACTCAATGAACACTGGTCTAAAGATAACCATCATAGGCTATCTTGCAACCATGTTTACAATTGGTGTAAATGAAATGTGGCACTTTTGGTTTGTGGAAGAAATTTTCGCAGTTCCAAACCACTGGATGTTTAACATGGGAGTCGTAGTGGCTTTCATGGGTGCTCTTGCATACGTAGTAAGAGTATACGCACGTCTAGTAGAATTGGGTGCTGAAACTCCCGGAAAGAACCCATACGTGGCTGAGATGTACAAGCTTGCACTTGAAGGAAAGCTGTACAGCAGATCTATTCCATAGGCTAACTGTCACACTGTCGATAAAAGCAGGAAAACGACGACCTTTTTTTCTTTTTTAACAAATAACACCTAGTAGGTAGTATCGCCTATTGACAGCATTTTCGCATTTGATATTTGCATCCATGCTGCACCGCTGCATAATGGGAATGCATTTTATCAATACCAACTGTTGAAAATATTCTTATATAGAAATATGCAATAAACATTTGATGGCTGATGATAATTCTGGATTTTCCTTAAAAGTTCTTGAAAACGAAATACAAGATAAAGATAGAGACATCGTAAGAATTGATCCGGAACTAATGCGCATTCTAAACATAACTGAGGGCTCCCTTGTTAATATAATTGGTCCTAAGAGTAGCACCAGTATTATTTGTCTTTCATTGCACCCTACTGATGTCCAAGATAATATGAATAAGAATTACAATAAAAATAGCAACAAAAATACAAATAATAACATAATTCGAATCGATGTTAAAACAAGAGATTTTATTGGTACCAAAATAGGGGATAATGTCACAATCAGGAAAATTGTTTTGGCTGAAAATAATAACACACCAGGGAAAATGAGCACTGAATTAACCGATGATAATGCAAATTCCATAATAATAAATGGATCTTGTATTAATTTTGATAAAGAGCGTCCAAAGATAATGGAATTCCTGGGGGCTCTTCAAAAAGAAGTACATATGGATAGTATCTATTGCAAGTGTTATGCTAATGGCAAAAAAACTCTAGGATGGGATTTTTTTCATATTGCCCTGGACTTGAGGCTGGTACAAAGATTGATTGAAATACATCCTGAAATTAACAAGCAGGAAGCAGCAAGCATTGAAGAACGATTCGTGCTGTGGTTATATGCAAAATTTAGAAAAAGAAAACTTGATTATCACATGAAAGTTAGCGAAATCCCTTATGAATCGGTAACAGGGTTTCGATTAAACCCAAATGATTTCAGGAATATTGAAGATATGGAAAGTATGCGATAACTTTTCGTTAACACAAACATTACTTTATCAAAATGAAGATACCAGATAAAATTCAACATTATCTAACCGAAAGCCATAATTCGGAAATGGCTCTAATAGGATGCAGGGCCGATGCTCCCGATGTATCTTATGACTGCTGTGAATATGATGTTGCTATTTTTGGAAAAAATGAGTCAAACCCCCAGAATAAAATAGTAAAACTTGGAAAAGATACGCTGGAATTTCAGGAGTTGCCAAACAATGGTAATGACATTTCACTTTACAAAATGATCCAAGTAAAAACTGGCGATATTTTGACATCGCCATCACGCTATTCGGAGATAGATGTTAAAAGGTCCTTTAAGGCTGTCGGGAAGAGGAGAATTGTTGATGCGCTGTTTAATGTATCTAAAAATAATATCAATAAAGAAGCAGAAATAAATTCTCCTTTAAACCTCAAGATAGCCGCATACGGTCTGCTTGAAGGTATCCTACTGATATCTGATGTAAGGCCAATGCCCATTCATGAATTAAACCAATTGCGCCAGCTTGAAGTAAAAAAAGATATCATAAATGAAGCTATTCAAACCTGTATTGAATGTCTTGGAGTAGAAAGGGCTACTAGGACAATATTGAATCGATCGTTTCGAGCTCTAAAAGAGATTCTCAAGGAAAGATATGACGTCGAGTTATTATCATCAAAAATTGAATTTTTATTAAATCATAAACTTTTAGCTGATTGCTATTACTATATTGGAAGACTGGTAACTAGTCATCTTGAGCAAAAAGATAATTCATCACAAATGAACTACTACAAGCTTAACAGTATAGCATTGGATCTTACAAGTGATTATGAAAACATAAAGAAAATGTCTGCGTTGATAAAACGCAATTGCAAGAATTTGCTGAAAAATTAAAAATTAAGTGACAGGAGCAACCAATATTGGTTCAATCTCCTTTACCCTTCGTGCCCTTAATTTGGCCTTGTACTTCAGGTTTCTTGGCTTTGTTCTTAATCTGTAACCACAGCATGGGCACCATAATCCATCCCATTTAATGAAAATTTCGCATATCTGGCATCTTTTTTGACCGCTGACATACCTTCCTGAACCGACCGGCTTTTGGGCTTTGTGTCGTATACATATTCCTTTACAAGTCATCTTCCTTCCATATATAAAAAACGCCTCGAGTATTTAAATATGAACATTAATTTTACAATATTTTGAAAAATCGTAATTTATTTTAATGATTTTTTACATGTTTTAGAGAAAGAAAATAAAAAAAATAAGTCTTTTTTTAACTTACATTTATAGAT
>DATIFZ010000106.1:0-13259 GCA_035454925.1 Nitrososphaeraceae archaeon | reverse complement strand
CATAACATCCATTATTCTAAACTTAACTCCTTCTGCTAATTTTTCGTTTATCAATAATCCGGTGCTGCTTCTTGCATCTACAAACATTCTCCATAAGGGGAAATTAAAAGCACCTGGTTCTGTCTTATCGGCGGCAAACACGCAGAAAACTTCACTAGGTCTCTCTTCTATCTCCAACTCAGCTACTCCTGGGCCCATCCCTCTAACATTCCCAGAAAAGGCATCTTTTAGTAAGTCTTGTCCTGCGCCATACAACCCTTGTTCTTTGGCAATTTTGGTACCTTCAGTGAATGCATCCCATGCCATCTTGTGAATTTCTTTGTTATCTGTTCCTTTGGTATGCGTCATGATGATGTGTATATCGTCTCCTGTATAACCTATGTAATAATCTAATAATAATTTAGAGTTCTCCTTTACCACTTTTTTAACCGCTTCTATTAGCTCGTCACTGGGTTTAGTATGGCCACCTATGGCACCGATATCAGCCTTAATAGCTGAGAGTGTGATTTTCATATTCCGTAGACTATTAAATGGGTGTAGTTTAAAATTCTTATGATTTGTTTTAGCATGAAACTTCAGGTGACAAAATTGCAAAACAAGATGAGTAACGATAAATCAAAATTATGCAATGACCTATTCAAATAACCAGCAACGAACAAATCCATTCTTGTGAATTTTCACGGGAGGATCCTTTCGACAAGTCTCTTTTGCATAAGGACAGGCGTCATAGAATTTACAACCTGTTTCATTATGGGTATCTGGGGATTTTTTACCAGGATTTTGCAATTTATTTTCTCTATTATTTATGATTGGAATTGATGAAACAAGTTTTTCTGTATATGGATGTTTTGGATTCTTGTAGACTTCATGTGCTTTTCCCAACTCAACTATTTGACCTCTGTACATTATAGCAATAATTTCTGAGACTTCTGAGATGACACCCAGATCATGAGATATGAATACGATAGACATATTTCGATCTGTTTTCAGTCTTTTCAATAAATTGATAATCTGAGACTGAACCATGACATCCAGAGAAGTAGTTGGTTCATCTGCAATCAATATCTCTGGGTTCAGTAACAAAGCCATTGCAATAGACACTCTTTGCTTCATACCACCACTCAATTCATGAGGATATTTTTTTATGACACTTGGGTCTAATAGAACACTGCTCAAAGAATTTTGGATTGTTTCAGATTGGTCCCTAGAGTAACCATGCTGCTTCAAAATTTCTTTCATTTGTGATCCTATTGTAAAGACAGGATCTAACGAATTAAGCGCTCCCTGAAAAATCATAGATATTTTCTTCCATCTGACTTTATTGTCAAATTCCTCTTCTGCCATTTCTGTAATGTCCTCTCCTCCAAGCATAATCTGACCACTAACAATTCTACCAGGGTACGGGACCGATCGCAGAAGCGCTGTTCCAAGCGAACTTTTTCCACATCCGGACTCACCAACGATTCCTATCGATTCATTTTTTCCAACACTAAATGAAACGTCATCAACGGCCTTAACCGTACCAAATTGCGAAAAATAGTAGACTCTTAAACTATTTACTGAAAGAGTAAAATCCAAACAATTCCTTATCGATCTTAACCGTATAAGTATCTATTTTATCTACTCTTTTATGCTCAATTAGACTATTGGACATATATATGGTAAAAATATTAGACAAACTGTCGAAATTTGAAAGTACCCATTTGCACATTTGATGCCAAGACGGGTGTTTTATGCCCAAAATGTGAAAGTCGGTTGAAAAATGGGGAGCTATCTGATGTTGATGTAGAATGCTCTATCAAACTTATCAAACTTTCACATAAGAACCAAGATATAGATAAATTGAATTTAATTGGATCTCAAAAAATAGATGAAGACTATGTACTAATTTTGAAGGACTCAAATGTAAGTCACATAAACTCAAATGATAAACTTCTAAGTTCAGTTGAAGAAGAATTTAAAGGAAAAGTATGGTTTGTGGAAGCAAATAGCTCGATAAGAAGATTCCTTGAAAACCTCTTCTTTCCTATAAGAATCTTGAAAACCAACATGATTTGGCTGCCTGACGGGAATCAGGTAACACAAGTTACGATAGAGAGTAAAGATTATGAAAAATTCATTAGCATAATCGAGAAGATAAAAAGAATTGTGAACGCTGTAAGAAAAATAGAACTTGTTGTAGAGATTGCAGGAAAGTAATACTATGAAACATGTCGACATTAGGGACAGAATATTTTCTTCAACACTTAAAAAAGACCACATTGGTAAGAACGTAAGCCTAGTTGGATGGCTTGAAGACTTTAGAGACATGGGAAAAATGGGTTTCATTACAGTCAGAGACATGACTGGAAATTTTCAGGGTGTAGTTATTGGGGAAATGTTATCTGAACTGAGGGGAGTACAAAGGCAAAGTATTATTCTGGTAAAAGGAACCATACAAGAGACTAGGGCGGAGAATTTTAAGGTAGAGGTAAAGGTAGAAAAAATAAAAATCCTGTCAAAGGCAGTGAATCCACTTCCGATTGATCCAACCGGAAGGGTAAAATCATTAATGGATAATCGACTGGACTGCAGGGCCCTCGATTTGAGGAACTATAAGATTTCCAATATCTTCAGAATCAGATCACATGTCCTTTCTTTGATTCGCAATTTCCTGTATTCAAGAATGTTCATAGAAGTTAATACGCCCAAGATAATAGGAAGTGCGACTGAAGGAGGTGCGGATCTTTTTGATTTTGAGTATTTCTCAAAGAAAGCATACCTGGCACAAAGTCCTCAGTTGTACAAGGAGCAATTAACTTTGGGCCTTGAAAGAGTATTTGAAATATCCCCATATTTCAGGGCTGAACCATCACATACAGTTAGACATCTTTCAGAATTTATAAGCGTGGATTTAGAAGCGGCATTCTTGGATTATGTCGATATAATGGACATCGTACAAGAGTTAGTTATCGCTACAATAAACGATCTTTTTGCACATCATAACGAAGAAATGAAACACTTTGCAAATAAACCCGCGATTATGGTTGATACGATTCCTCGAATTACTTATCAAAAGTGTCTTGATGATTTAAGAGGTTTAGGAGAAAGGATCGAATTTGGGGATGACCTTTCTGATCCTGCACTAAAAAAACTAGGAGAGATTTACCCAAAATTTTATTTCATAACTGATTGGCCCACAAAACTTAAACCGTTTTACATATTAGAACAAGAAAACAAATCTGAATTTTCAAAATCCTTTGACTTGCAATACGGATATTTGGAAATAGTTTCTGGGGGAACTAGAGAATACGATCCTGAAAAATTAGAAAAGAAATTACTCGAAAAAGGACTGAATCCAAAAAGCTTTTCTGATCATTTAAAGACATTTGACTGGGGAATGCCTCCTCACTCCGGCTGTGGCCTGGGTTTTGATAGGTTGATGATGATCCTTACTAATTCATCGAACATCAGGGAAGTCGTTCTATATCCAAGAGATACTGACAGGATCACTCCCTAGATATCTTGATTTTTACCTCATTAAGGATATCTTGTACTAAAATATAAGCTCGAAATCGTGATCCGGACACCTCGTATATGAGCCATATTACCGGATTTAATTTCATAAAAATTAAGTCTGTCGACGAAGGTGCGGACCCATCCAAATGCGAATGATACACTCCAACGATATCTAGTGAGTTATTAGATGCCCACTGATATACTTCCATCAATTCATCAGGGTCCATTTGGAATGAATATTCAGACCGCGTCTTGTTCTCCATTATTTTCACCTGTTCGACGAAGTACTCGTTATCGTTTACTATACGGCCTAAAAGAAGACAACAAGATTCATTGGGCAAATCCTCTTTAGTTAAATGTATTAAGGAATCTATTTGGTTTTCTGTAACACATAATGTTATTTCAGGCATTTCTTATTCAATTTTACAGGCAAATATTCGATGACACCGATAACATATGCATTCAACTGTTATTTTATTTGATGAAATATATAGTTACTATTTGCAAGACCTAAATACACTAGCCTACTGTTATTTTTCCCTTCATATATGGATGCAGAGTGCAGAAATAGTCATATTGTGATTCTTTGAGTGTCATGGCATCAAGAATGAATGTGGCATTCGATTTAATGGTCTTTGAATCGAAGGTTTTGCCATCATCTGCTAAACTTGTTACAGTGTGTGGAACATTGTCCTTGTTAGTCCATTCTATTCCACCGTCTTTTGGTACTTTTACATCAACAGGATCAAAACCGGGATTTCCCTCTGCCGAGGCACCAGGAAGAATAGTAGTTTGCACTGGATTTGTAATATTTCTAACCGGTGCACTTTGATTCTCACTTCCTCCTATTCCATCGATATTCTCTTGTTGGGCTTTTGGCGTAACTAAACCGAATACATAGAATGTAGCCGCACCAACAATTGCCGCACTTACGAATATTACTGTGATGGCCTTAAAGTAAGGCGTCCTCTTGTAAGACGCAACAGCAAGTACTGTAGCAGGTATTGATATTATGAGCATAAGTCCGATATAGGCAAAGATACTTGGAATTCTGGCACCAATTGTAATGGCTGCTGCAAAACCAAAGGTAACTAGAAAACCTAATGTTATGAACGTTGCAGATTTCGCTCTTCCTGAAGTTGGGAATCCATCCTTGAAAATTCCCGCTGCTAGAAATATTAATCCGATGAACATTGTGAGTAGGCTGACAGCATGCATTCCTTCAATAAATGTATGCGCAATTCCTGAAAGTGAAATTCCGACCCCGACTATACCAATACATGTAAGTCCTATCCCTGGAGTTATTAGGTCCCAATCAGACATTGTTTAGTACGTGAACTCAAGCTCACATAATTAATCTTTTCTTGTAATGAATCTAAATTTTGAATTTGTGCGATAACAGATCGCTGGAAATAAATTTTGGTTCTATTGATTTACTGGATCTAATAGATGGCGACTAGGTTTTTCAATTTTTTTCCAAGTATCTAATTTGAAATAAATCCAGTTATCTCAAATTTGATATTAGAAAAAAATCGTATCAAAGTCTATTGAATAATATGTCAAAGCACTTATATTCAAGCAAGATAAGCTTACCATCGTATTTACAAATAAGAGGATTTGAAAAATGCCTAATACTGGTATAGTAAAATATCATGTTAAACTTAAATTCGAAGTTGATGGGATAGTAGAAAAGGCCGACATTATTGGCGCGATATTCGGCCAGACGGAGGGATTACTAGGCCCGGAGATGAACCTGAATGAGCTGCAGAAAGTTTCCAAGGTTGGAAGAATTGAAGTAAATGTTGATACCAAATCAAACACAACTAAGGGAGACGCTTTGCTCCCCATGAGTACTGATATTTCCACAGCCGCATTGATTTCTGCGGCCATTGAAAGCATAGATAAAGTTGGGCCTTTTCAGGGCAAGTTTCTGTTAGTCGGTATAGATGACATTAGAGCAATCAAGAAAAAAGTTATTGTGGATAGAGCCAAAAAAATAATACAAGAATGGGCAACAAAGACAATAAGTGAAGGGGAAGAGATGTTGCGCGATGTATATGATGCAAGCAAACCGGGAAAACTAACTACATTTGGAAAAGCTCAGCTTGCATGTGGTACTGGTGTATTCGAATCTCCCTATATCATTCTGGTTGAAGGAAGGGCCGATGTGATAAACTTACTACGTGCAGGTTTTGATAACTCTATTGCGATAGAAGGGGCCAAAATTGATGAAACGATTATGAATCTGACATCCGGAAAAAAGGTTATTGCCTTTCTAGACGGTGACAGGGCAGCAGATTTGATTTTAAAGGAATTGCAAGGACTGGTTAAAATTGACAAAGTTCTGAGAGCGCCGACAGGAAAAGAAGTAGAAGAATGCACCCCACTTGAAATATCCGAGATACTGAAGGACGTGGCTGAACCTGGAAGTGAACAAGTTGACGCTCCAGTTCAGCAACAAAAGATTCCCAGAAAACCAAAAACCTATGGGAATAATAATTCGGCTTCGGCGTATCAGGAGGTTTCTCAAACAAATGCTGATAACGGCGAAAACGCAAAAGATGACCCTCAAATTACATCAGCGGTCAAAGAAGTGTATCCACAAATCAATGAAACTTTGGAAGCGATGATATTGGACAATTCGATGCAGGTATTGTTGAAAGTACCAGTATCGGAAATAATTAAAAGACTGGATTCTCTAGAAGGCGCTAGATTTCTAGTAATGGACGGCATTATCACTCAACGACTAATTGACGCTGCATACAGAGCAGGAATTGAATATGTCGTGGGGCATAGAATGGCCGAATTAAAGAAATCACCAGAAATTACAGTCAGAACTTTTGATCAAATAGGTATTGGCAACTAGAGAGCGATGCAAGAAATAAAGTCTGAATATATCGTAGCACTAGCAAAGTTACTACTCAAAGGCGCAAAAGATAATTTTATTGATTTTACCAGCACCGATATTGGAATAGAGATCAATAAGTCACAGCAAACAGCTTCAAAAATAATTTTGGAATTGCAAGAAATGAAATATGTTGAACGAGTCAAGAGGGGACATGGGTATATGATCAAGGTAACAGAAGAAGGTCTTTTGTCCGTCAAAAAAATGTCAGAGTTTCTTAACATGGCATTAAATCGATCTCCAATGAGAATTCACTTTAACGGAACTTTGGTCTCTGGGATGGGAGAGGGCAAGTACTACATGAGTCTTGGAGGCTATAAGAAACAGTTTGAAAAAAAGATCGGATATATTCCCTATCCTGGAACACTGAATATCAAATTAGTTGATCGATTGTCTCTAGAAAACAGAGACAAAATTGCAAGCTTCCGTTATCAATTCATCGACGGATTTAGTGATTCCAAACGAACTTATGGTTGGGTCAAGTGTTATCCCGCAATCATCAACGGTAATGACAATATTCGGTCAGACTTGTTGTTACTTGAACGAACACACCATGACAAAAATATGTTGGAAATTATAGCACCAGTTAATATCAAACAGGCACTTCAACTGAAGAATGGTGATAACGTCAAGGTTACCTTGGAGACCTCAAAAAATAGGACAGATTCATATATCATAAATTGAATGACCCAATTCTTCTTTAATTTGAGTACTCTTCGAACCAGGAATTGGTGTATTTAAGCGAATTATCTGAGTATTTATTCCCCTTTTCGCACAATTGACTGCTATTTCCTTCTCGGTATGAATTTGATCGTACCCTAAGGCAATAATGTCCGGTTTTACAAATTCTACTGTGTCGTACAGCGTTCCCTCTCTTCCAATTATTGCATAATCTACATATCTAATCGACGAAACCAACTCCCTCCTAAGGCTTTCAGCATGATATATTTTTCTCTGTTTGTTAATTTTGAGTGCTGTAGAACTTCTGGCTACGACGACCACCAATACATCTCCCTGTTTTTTTGCGTCCTTTAGAGTATGAATATGACCCGGGTGTACTATATCAAATACACCACCGATTAATACAATTTTTAGTAACCCTCTTCCAAGAAAAGTTAATCTGAGAGGCTCAGACTCTTCTATAAAGCCATTTTTTATCATTTCTTTAATTTTTACATTGAACTGGTCTTCTGAAATTGGTGTTAGTTCTCTCAAATATCCTAATGGCAGCATTTCTGGTTCAAGTGAAGAAACATAGATAGCTGTAAGAATAGCTTTGTCCAAGGGCTCTAACATAAATTTGACATTATTTAACCAACAATGTCTATTTAGTTCTATTCTCCTGATACTACGTTCTTTAGATGAGAAACCAGTGCACAATGATATCAACAGCTCAGCTTAGCTTTTAGTTTATCCAACATTTATCAATAAACAACCGGGTGACGCATGAAAGGTGCGATTGGACTAAAATAGCAGGTATAGTACAAATGGGTCCTATGGGGTGAGAGTAAAACATCTTTTTGGAGTTGTGATTTTACTGAGAAAACTAATACCTAAATAATGCAAATTGCAAAAAATATTAGATGACAATATCCCAAGTAGGTGCACATCCGCTATCGGCTGGAGTTAAGATTTCAACAGTTGACGCAAAGGAGATTTCATCCGGAACGACCTTGATTAAGCGGGGATTTGCGCACATGCAAAAACATGGTGTAATAATGGATGTAACTAACGCAGAGCAAGCCCAAATAGCCGAAGATGCTGGTGCAGTAGCGGTTATGGTGTTAGATAAGCTCCCCTATGATGTAAGAAGTGCAGGTGGAGTAGCAAGAACTGCTAGTGTAAAAATAATTGAAACAGTGTTAGATGCTGTTAGTATACCAATAATGGCCAAGTGTAGAATAGGTCATGAATCTGAGGCAAGTATTCTTGAAGAAATAGGCGTGGACATGATAGACGAAAGTGAAGTACTCAGTCCAGCAGATGAAGGCAGACATATTTGGAAGTGGAATTACACTACTCCATTCGTTAATGGCGCCAAGAATTTGGGAGAGGCTCTTAGAAGAATAGAGGAGGGCGCTTCAATGATGAGAACAAAAGGTGAACCAGGTACAGGGGATGTATCACACGCAGTAACTCACATAAGGTTGGTAAATAATGAAATTACAAAAATAAAGGGTATTTACGATAACAACGATAACCAAGAACTAATCAAGATTTCAAGAGAGCTACAATCTTCATTTGAAATTGTTAAGGAAACTGCAAGGCTTGGAAGACTTCCAGTTGTCAATTTTGCTGCCGGGGGCATATCCACACCAGCTGATGCTGCACTTCTAATGAATCTTGGTTGTGACGGGATATTTGTTGGTTCGGGAATTTTTAAAGCAGAGGACCCGCTTGAAAGAGCTAAAGCCGTCGTTATCGCAACAACTTTTTTTGATGATCCCAGGATAGTTCTGGAGGCGCAGAAAATGGTTGATGAAAAAAAATCGATGCTTGGTCTTGACACCAAGAGCCTTGATTTAAGAATGCAAGAAAGAGGGCCTACGGTATGAGCAATGAGTTACTAATTGGAGTATTAGGACTTCAAGGCGATGTTGAAGAAAATATCAAAGCAACTATTTTGGCATTAAGTGAAATGAATCTGAAAGGTAAAGTTATTTCTGTTCGTTATCCTGAAGAAATAATGAAAATTGACGGGTTGATCATTCCTGGAGGTGAGAGTACAGTGATGGGCTTGCTGATTTCTCAAAAGGATGAATTATTACACGCTATTACAAGAATGATGCAAAGAGGTTTACCTGTAATGGGAACTTGTGCTGGCATGATTGTGTTGTCCAAAAAGTCATATGATAAGGTCATTGGAGGCAAGAAACAATTATTGCTAGGGATTTTAGATATTGAAATAGAGAGGAATTCATTTGGGCGACAGCACGATTCGTTTGAATCCGACTTGGAAATTTCTGGAATTAAAGATAGCTATAGGGGAATTTTTATTCGCGCGCCATCTGTAATTTCAGTAGGTCCAAAAGTTCAAATCCTGAGCAAGTTTGGCGGAAAAACGGTGGCTGTAAGGCAAGAAAATATAATTGGGACTTCTTTTCATCCAGAATTATCTGGTGATTATAGGATGCACAGATTGTTCATTGAATTGGTAACCAATTGGAAGAAGGAAAGCTTCCAACAATAAAATTTTCATAACTAATCACAAATTACTTTCACTTTGTACGCATCAAGTTAAGTGCGGACCCGGACTTGAACCATTCGACCTGTAACGAGTTGTATGAGTGATTTAATAATATTTCTTCATCAATCGCATTATTGTGATGGATAATGCATTTAAGATGACTTCCTTCATGTAAATCCTTTAGGTCTAGTATGCTTAGATTATCATCTTCCAATATCTTTTCATGGTCCGCGGTCTCTACAAATGTAAGAGCAAGTACTCCTTGTTTTTTTAGGTTAGTTTCGTGAATCCTGGCGAAGCTCTTTGCTATTACAGCACAGCATCCCAAATAACGTGGTGTCATTGCTGCATGTTCTCTACTGCTACCTTCGCCATAGTTAGTGTCTCCGATTATTATCCACCTAATCTTTTTTGATTTGTATTGTCGAGCGATTTGGGACAATAATTCTATTTCATTATTCAAGAAGTTCTTACCTTTTCCAATTTGATCCTGGTGGAAGGCATTAACTGCGCCAAGGAGTAGATTGTCACTTATTTTGTCTAGATGTCCTCTGTACATCAACCAAGGACCAGCAGGGGAAATATGATCGGTAGTACATTTTCCTTTGATCTTTACCAAAATTGGTATCCTTGCAAAGTCCTTTCCATCCCACTTAGGAAACGGCTCTAGTTTCTGGAGTCTAGAACTATTTGGATCAATTTGAACTTGCTGATCTTTGTTGTCTTCACTAGGAGGAATGTAGACATCCTGATTATATACGAAACCATTAGAAGGTACCTCTGGTGCAACCTTTGGAGGTCTCAGTATGAATCTAGTTCCATCACTTGCAGTCAATTCATCTGCTAAAGGATTGAAAGAAAGCTTACCAGCTAAGGCTAATGCTATAACCATCTCTGGACTTACAATAAAATTCATAGTTTCTCTCCTTCCATCATTGCGACCCGGAAAATTCCTATTATAAGATGTGACGATAGTATTAGGTTCGCCTCT
Organism: Nitrososphaeraceae archaeon; assembly: GCA_035454925.1. GTDB lineage: Archaea > Thermoproteota > Nitrososphaeria > Nitrososphaerales > Nitrososphaeraceae > TA-21. The sequence continues at coordinate 2,678 of DATIFZ010000106.1, read as the reverse complement.
CTTAAGTTCAGGCCGATTCCATTGTCCAATACAAGGACCACATGCATTTGCTAGTACGTTTGCTCCAATATCTACTAGCGATTTCAGCTGCCCGTCCCGTTCAATTGTTCCTCGAATCATCTCAGATCCTGGAGTAACTTGGAGAGGAACCTTTACTCTTATTCCTTTTAATTTGGCCTGTTCGGCAATATCCGATGCTCTTGACATATCCTCATACGATGAATTAGTACAGCTTCCAATTAAAGCAACAGAAATTGCATCTAGATAGTTATTGCTCTTGACATCACTTGCCATTTTTGAAATTGGTCTAGCCAGATCAGGTGTATGTGGACCTACTATATACGGCTCAAGATTTGATAGATCTATCTCTATGAATTGATCAAAATAACGATGTACATTTTTCCTGTCATTTGAAATTTCTTCTTCAATTTCACTATCCAATTCAAATAATTCTTTATACTTATGGGCTAGATCTGCAATTTGCTGCCGTCTTGTAGCACGAAGATAGGTTGCCATCTTTTCATCGTACGAGAATATGGAACAAGTAGCACCAATCTCTGCTCCCATATTGGTAATTGTAGCCTTACCAGTGCAGCTAATAGTCCTTGCACCAGGACCAAAATATTCCACAATTGCGTTAGTTGCTCCGTAGACAGTAAGTTTGGACGCTACATAAAGTATGATATCTTTTGGCGATGTCCATCCATTCAGTTTCCCTGTAAGATATACACCAATGCGTCTTGGATACAAGAGTTCCCATGACATACCTGCCATTACCTCGGCAGCATCAAGACCCCCAACACCTATCGCAATCATTCCGAGGCCACCTGCGTTAGGCGTATGCGAATCGGTTCCTATCATCAATCCTCCTGGAAATGCATAATTTTCAAGGACTACTTGATGAATAATACCAGAACCTGGTTTCCAAAATCCAATTTCATACTTTTTTGAAGCGGATTCTAAAAAGTTGTATACCTCATTATTTTCATAAATTGCGAGCTTAGTATCTGACTCACTACCAGTCCTTGCTTGAATTAAATGATCGCAGTGCACGGTAGTTGGGACAACTACCCGCGTGAGACCTGATTGCATGAATTGTAGTAGCGTCATCTGACCTGTTACGTCCTGCAATGCGACTCTATCTGGATCAAGAAATACGTAATCGGATCCGGAACGAATTTCTCTAACTATATTTGAATCACGAATATGACCTGCGAGAATTTTCTCCGACGCTGTCAAGGGTCTTCCCACTACTTTTTGGTATTTGCTAACATTATCTTGTAGTTTCTCATAAGTTCCAGATATGATGTCAAGAGATCCCTTCATACTCATGGCTTAATGGTACTTTTTTTCATATTTAATTTTTCATGATTTTGAATTCTTTGCCAAACTCAGCTGGACCATAGATGCTAACTCATTGCTATGAGTTATAACCAGACTATTTGAAAATGTGAGTCCTATCTTTATCATACGACTCATACTAGGAATCCTACTTTGTCATATTGTACTGCTGTTCTTTTTATGAATATCAAAAAATAGTGTACCTCATTAGCGTAGATTTACAATGGATTCACACAAGCCGAATAAGTGAATAAAATTAAAACTGCCGCTAACGATAATCCAACGATGTTTTGTGAATGCGGGAGGTGGGATTCGAACCCACGAACCCCTGAAGGACAGGATCCCCAATTTTATTAGATCTTAAGTCCTGCGTTTCCAAATCTAGATTATTTGGCCAGGCTCTACAACCCCCGCATGAACCAATCAGATTTGATAAATTGATGGTAATTAAACGTTATAGATAGCATACATAGAATTAGATATCTTAATGAAACCCTAGATTCGTTCTATGTTTGTTTTTGATATGCCTTGGTAGCTCAGCCTGGTAGAGCGTTGCCTTGGTAAGGCAAAGGTCCCGGGTCCAAATCCCGGCCAAGGCTTGTTAATATTTGTGGTATTTCCTAGTTAACGATTCTACTTCAAAGTAGGATTCCAACTTGATAACATCCATCTTGCAAACTTGAATTGCATTAGCGGTTTACATAGTCATTTTTCATTTTCTCTTTTATGCGAATGTAAATGCCTCAGCTTTTCATGTAATTGATCTATTGATAATGTGAGTCCTATTTCTTTTGCATACGGTTGTCCCTTTGCAAACGCTTTTGCAATATTTCTAACAAACTCCATACTTATTTTTGGAGGTAACGGAGCCTCAAAAGGATCTACGTGTGCATCAACTATAACTGGCACGTTTTTTTCCATTAAGGCTTCATGAATAACAGGTTTTACTTCTTTCATTTTACTTATTGAAAATCCCTTCCCCCCACATGCTTCCGCAATTTTTACAAAATCTATCTGTGAAAATTCTATTCCATATTCTGGATTGCCGAGAAATGCCATCTGTTCCCATCTTATCATTCCTAAAATTTTGTTATTCAACACTATGACTTTAATGGGGAGTTGATATTGAACTGCAGTTGCAAATTCGCTCATAAGCATAGAAAAACCTCCATCTCCGACGAATGCAATACTTTGTCTTTCTGGATATGCAATCTTGGCGGCAATGGCATACGGAACTCCACATCCCATCGTTGCAAGAGATCCGGACCCTGAAAATTTCATACCGTTTTTTATTTTTAAAAATCTAGCCGCCCAGCAGGTATTGATTCCACTATCTA
>DATIFZ010000105.1:0-30424 GCA_035454925.1 Nitrososphaeraceae archaeon | reverse complement strand
TTCTAGACTAACATCATCAGAACCGGACTCACCTTTATCATCAACGACTGTTAGTTTAAAGACAAGTTTTGAGTCTGCCGCTGATTCAGGAACGTCAAAAGTTGCAGTTTGTTCGTCTGCCTTCTTTATATCAACTTCAGGACCATCTGTTTGTTCCCATTTATAGGACGCAATTTTTCCATCCTCGTCGCTGCTCTTGCCACCATCAAGCTTGACTTCAGTGTTTACCTCCACTTTTCGATCATCACCCGCGTCAGCTTTTGGAGTGATGTTGGGTTGTTCTGCCGTAATAACGTCAGTCTTATCTTGTATACCAGTTGTATTATTTATGCTCTCGAAAACATCATTAGTTTCATTCTCTGCGTTCTCATTGGATGAAACTGCTTCCTTCACATTTATATCCACATCAGCAATGTTACTCTCAGAACCTTTATCGTCGACGGCCTTGAAACTGAATTTATCGTTTCCTGAATAACCGTTTTGTGGAACATATATTACATTACCCTTTTCTTTATCAAAACCGGTAAGACTGCCTTGCAGTGGATCTGCTGTTATATCAATCTGCAATGGATCATTATCTTCATCGGTAGCTTCCAATGTGATCTGTACTTTATGATCTTGATCTACCGAAACACTTTGATCAAAAGCCTCTGGGGAGTTGTTCTCCTCAGGTGCCTTCTGTTGGTTCTGAGTACTTGAATCGTTTCCAATGCCAGTATCATTAGTGGTTTGTGGTATCTCTACTGGTGGAATATTCTGTAAGGTGTTGTTGACAATTCCAGTATCATTTTTGGCACGAAGATCAGATAAGGTGCTAGTCTCATTGCTTACAGTACCATTTATATCCTGAAATCCTGTTTGATTAGTTGCAGTGCCATTTATATCCTGAAATCCTGTTCGATTAGTTGCAGTGCCATTAATTTGGGAGGTATTGTTTAACGGGACAATGGGTGCAGAAAAGTCTAGATATTCTATCTGACCTTTAGTATCGAATTTGCCAGTATAGGCGTCTGTTACTTGTTGAGCGGTTAATGCAGTATTCCAAACTCTTACCTCATCTACATTTCCAATAAAGAAATTCGCAAGAGCGTCGGAATTAGCCCCCATCCTTATAGGTTCTTCACCACCGCTATCAGGGGTTCCCGAGGCTGCCCGCGTACCTACAGGAATCCCGTCCAAATAAAGCGTAACGGTAGTCCCGTCAAATGTTACCACTGCATAGTGCCATTTTCCATCACTATATGACAGTGGAGATGTCGCAAAAATAGCGTTCCCACTAGAGGTTTCAAACCCAGCCCTTACTTTTTCAGCATTGGTCATCCAGATACCATAATTCAAGTTCTCGGATGCCCCTGCCTTATTTACAATAAATGCGTTAGAATCATAATCGGTAGATGTCTTAAACCAAGCAGCTACACTAAATTTTGTGAGTTGTGTAGTACTTGTGCTATTAACATCAAGATAGCTTACTTCATTCTGAGAAAAAGCAGATTGAAAATTCAAAATAAGAATCGATGACGAAACAGTCAAGGAAATAGCAAGAATGAATGCTTTCTGATGGCGATCTAGGTTATTCCACATAGAATTTTTCGAATAAATTGCTTCTTGCTCACTTATTACTTTATCTGTAATCTATCTCTAGAGTAAAATTAGAGCTTTTTATTATATGTGATTGAATTAAGAGGCGTTTTGTCATTTTCTATTTCTTTACTACTCGATCATCCACTACCAGGAGGTGGGAACTTATCCCCTTAACCATAGTCAATTTTATGTTTACAAAGGTTAGCTACAGCGAAGTAGCCCTTGTTGCGTGAAGTGTACACGATTTAATTCCATTCCTATCCCGTTTGGTAACCCTGAAGGGCTGCCACTATTGTCGTTCTTTTGAACTCCTAACTCTCGCCTGATAGGGTCAAGCTCGGTCCAAAGCCTTATGAGCTTGCATTGGCACCGGATTTAACGATGCTAAATTCATCCAATTTACTACCGTCATTTGCATGATATTTGCCTGTGAGTTTGTTTGCATTATTGTCTATGATTAAATTAAGGGCACCAAATTCATCGTCTTGTTGGTATTTAACAAATGAGGATTTTCCAGACAAAGCGTGAAAGTTGATTCTCCCAGTCCCCCACAACGGCAAAAAATTATGCCTTAGGATCATTGCAGTTTGTAGAACAAGTAGCAGTTATCGTTGGAGTTGAACTTCCAGAATATGAAATAGGGCGTTCTTTGGTAATTATGAACATGACCCTGCAAGACAACGTCAACACGATTAGTGTCAAACAACCTGCGGTAAATGCCTCAAAGTCTTTTGGCATCCGAACCAGTATTGGAACATGAGCAGGAACTACAAGTGTTTAGAGAAGTATGTATTTGTTTGCGCATGCATACAATAATCCATTTGATGTAGATACTGACTGCAAATCATTTTTGACAAAATTATATTGAGCGGAACCGGATGAACATCTAACTCGATCTGTATCCATGACGACCACGTGCGCACTGCTAAAAGTAAATGAATAATTCTCTTTGACACACCAAAGGAGCTCATATACTGACTAAAACCCTCATCGTTGTTATCCTTGTGATTTCCTATAGCTATTCTAGTTTCGCTTTTTATGTCAGTTATTTTATTGAGCCAGCAAGTTGCGGTGGATAAGTAAGAGTAGTCAACAATGACAAGTACACATTCCGTGCGTTTTCCTCTTATATTGGAAACAGTTTATCCAATGTTTGAGCTGCATCCCCCAATCTGCGTCGGTCCCAAAGTCAAAAGTTGTTATTCAAAGGGAGAACTGATTCCTGTGAAGATACCAACCGAAATTAAACAAAACATCAAAATAGGAGGCCAAAATATCGCCAACTTTCAAAAACATTGGCCAACGATCCAGCATCTGCTACTTATTAGAGTTGCAGAATTTCCATAAACTTTTGTTTATAAACGCGTATGAAGGCAAGCGTTTGCATGATTATATATTTAAATATTTTGACCACATAGTACTGTTCAATGGGTTTTCTTGATAAACTTAAGAGGAGTATTATGGGGGCTAAAGAAAAAGCCGATGACACAAAACATGCAGCCGCCAGGGCTGTTGATGATTCGGCAGAAAGGGCCAAACGAGCAGCTGATGATTCGGCAGAAAGGGCCAAACGAGCAGTTGATGATTCGGCAGAAAAAGTGAAGAGAGCAGGAGACAAAGCTGAAAAGGCAGTAGATGATGCTGAGGCTGCTTCAGATGAACTAAAGAAGGAATAAATTTAGACTCAGATTAATCTAAAGTTGTCGTTCGAATAGGATCTGCCTAGAATGTTTCAATAATCTATTTTACATATTAAGTTCAGAGGATATCTTTTAACTTGCGGATTATCTTTATCAGCTCTTATTAGATCAATATATCACATGATACCATTTATCTAAACGTTCCTACTTCGAAGATTTACTAAAATTTGCTGTTAGTGAAATAGAGTCTTAACAGTATGCAAATGTCCCGATTATTGAGAGAAATAAAAAAATAAAAAAAATTGAAACCTTTGCTTACGGTTGTTTTTTTGTTGAGACTTCTAGATTCGCTTATATTGGTAGATCAGTCCTATCCGGTCCCTTCATCTGGTTGTTCATCTGGTTGTTCATCTGGTTGTTCATCTGTCTCCTCGTCAGTCGTTGCCTGGTTTGTCGTTACTGTGGTTTTCTGACTGCTTGCTTTCGTTTCTTCTACAGTAATCTTCACTGATGATTCAGATGATTTGTACTGCGAATCTCCTTTAAACTCTGCCTTGATATCATATTTTCCTGCACTGTCTGGTGCCTTCAGATCTACCTTAAATTCACCTTTACTGTTCGTAGTATCGGTACGCGAGTCACCGTCCGTTGTCACAGATATTTCTTTACCAGAAATTGGTTTCTTTGACACAGAGTGGATTAGTTTACCTGAGACAGAGAATTCAGATCCAGCAGTCATCTTATCCTTTCCATCAACCTTTAGGTCTAAGGAGGTTCCAATAGAAGATATGGCAGTAATGGCAAGACTGGTACCGCCTTGTACCGTCAGCTTCTTTACTGGAGAATTTGATGGATTGTACTCAGAGGTTGCTGCAAAGTGAGCCTGAATTTCATGGTCTCCATTTGTATTGGGTGCTGTCATTGGAATGTCAAACTTACCTTTGCTATCAGTAGTGCCCGTTTGTGATGATGAGCCGTCAGTTGTCACAGATATTGTCATGCCAGCTATTGGTTTCTTTGATACTTCATTAATTAGAGTTCCCGAAGCACTGTAGGTGGATCCAGCATTTGCTTTGTTCTTACTAAGTTGTAGAGTCAACGAAGTATCAGATGGAGCTGCACCTTCAACTTTAAGTATTCTTATCGGAGAGTCGGATGGATTGTACTGAGCCACTACTCCTGCGAAGTGTGCTTGAATGTCATGATTTCCAGTTGTAGTTGGTGCAATAAGTTGTATGGTGAATTGACCTTTGTTATTGGTATTAACAGGAGCTCCGGCGGAGTTGCCATCAATAGTGAAAGTTATGGGCATGCCAGATATTGGCGAGTCTGTCACAGCATCAATCAGTTTACCAGAAACGGTAAGAGATGCACCAGGAGTCGCTTTGTTTGCAGAAAGCTGTAGACTTATAGAAGTTTCTACGGAGGTAGCAGCTGTCTGAACCGTTACAGCTACAGGTGCTGAAGCGGGTGACGTATTTACGCCGTCATTTGCAGTAGCAGTAAAGCTGTAACTACCGTCTCCCAGTGCTGTTCCTAATGTTAGAGTCCAAGCACCTCCAGCACCTGAAGTTGTAGTGCCCAGAGATGTTGCACCATCAAATACTTCGACTGTAGAGTCTGCTTCTGCAGTACCGGATATTGTGGATATATCAGTATTCTGTGTGCCAGCTGTTGGAGATGTTATGACTGGAGCTGCAGGTGGAATTGTGTCAACTGTTACTTCAATAGCAGGTGATGAGGCAGGTCCTGTGTTAGTTGCGGCATCTGTAGCCGTAGCAGTAAGACTGTAAGTACCATCGCTCAGTGCTGTTCCTAATGTTAGAGTCCAAGCACCAGTATTATCAGCAAGAGTATCACCCAGAGATGTTGCACCATCAAATACTTCGACTGTAGAGTCTGCTTCTGCAGTACCGGATATTGTGGATATATCAGTATTCTGTGTGCCAGCTGTTGGAGATGTTATGACTGGAGCTGCAGGTGCAGTAGCATCTAAGGTAAAGCTGAAGCTACTACTAAAAGGTCCATAGTTTCCAGCACCATCCTTAGCCCTAACCTTCCAGTAGTAAGTTCCGTCGCCAATTGCTGAACCGGGTGTGAAAGTCGAAGTAGAGAGAGAAGATTCAGATATAGTAAATGGCGACACAAAAGAATTATCGGTGTCAACGAGGAGCTCATAGGTAACAGGTGTGCTTGGATCAGAAACATCACTCCAATCAAATGTGGGTGTATTATCCTTAATGAGCGCTGAATCAGATGGGGAACTAAGAGAAGGAGCGGTTGCGGGCGCAGTAATATCAATGGTAAATGAACGCGCAACACTGAAGGGACCTTGATTATTCAAACCATCTCTGGCCCTTACATGCCAGAAGTAAGTTCCAGCGGCAAGGTTTGTTGCAACAGTAAATTCAGAAGCAGGTGGGGAACCGACGACATTACCTCCCGCTCCAGCTACCACGGTGCCGCCAAAGGTATTACTTGTAGCTATTTCAACTGTGTACCTATTGATACCACTAATATCCGTAGCATCATTCCAGTCCAGAAAAGGTGTTTGGTCGTTGGTAAACGCCCCATCTAATGGCGTTACTAAAGTAGGAGCTGTAGGACCACTGGTATCCACAGTAAAAGCAAATGGACTGCCATATGTACCTAATAAATCACCACTGGTTCCCTGTGTTGCTAATCTCCAGTAATATGTTCCGTCTGCCAGAGATTGTGCCCCAGATGGTGTAAACGAAGTACTACTGGGAGAGCCACTTGGGCCTGAAGTTAACAATATCGGCGCGGTAAATGCTGCATCATTATCTATCTGAATACTATAGGTAGATGCGCCAGTTACTGCGCTCCAAGTAAGAGTAGGGGTATTATCACCAGTTATGGCACCATTTGTTGGGCTTGATAGTGTGGGAGCTGCTAAATGCGATGCCCATACTTGCTGTGCAGGAATCGTTAAGCCTACTAATGTATTATAAGCAATTGTAGAACCCATCAAAATAAGCGACAGTACAAGAAAACTAACAAATTTTTTTGTGCTTGCAAACCAGGTCTCGTAGACTTACTCAAATCGGTTAGCACTCCTTATGATATTTATAATTGGAAAATCGATTGGACCAAATACACTTCCATTAATAAAATTGCAGAAGTTCACATATTTGGGTTCATCCAAAGTGCATTCTAAACCACACAGTATTCTCACGCCTCAACAACTCCAGCCTTTTGTATCATATAGGCCAATATTTAAGATTTCTAAATAATTTTTCAGTATACTTAGATTTTCTAACCAACTCAGCAAATTGAGCCAACTAATGCAGGTGGGCTGATGCTCTCAAATTCGTGTTGTAGTCATGTTCAAGAAGAAATGGTCGCCGAACAAGTTATAATTATATTTTATTTGATTCATGATAAGGTTCTATTTGTATTGTTGCATGGTTTATTTTGAAGTTTTTTTCAAGAATAGAATTTATCTCTTGCAAAACAGCCTGAGATTTACTAATATTCATAACTACTACATGAGCAGATAGCGCATAGATACCTGATGTTATTGTCCATACGTGCAGATCAAAGACACCTGTTACTCCCTTTACCTTCATTATAGAACTTTTTATTTCTTCATGGCAAAGATGTGACGGTGTACCTTCAATTAAGATGTGAATTGCTTTCTTTAAAAGTAACCAAGTTCTGGGAAGGATTAGTGCAATAATACCAATACTAATGAGAGGATCAGCAAGGTATAGCCCAGTGGTTTGAATAATGATGCCCGCTGCTATAACGCCTGCAGAACCAATTGTGTCTGCAAGCACCTCAAGATACGCGCCATGAACATTCAGATTCTCGACTTCTTGTTGTGATGTATTATTGTCGGTGTTACCATGTGTTTCCATATCATGTGTCCTGTTTTTTACCCTTACTTTGGACAGTAACCTAATCCCTAGCAAATTTATTCCAAGACCTATTGAAGCCACTATTATAATTGGAAGTCCATTAATTTCTGAAGGATGAATGAGTCTTTGAATTGCCTCTAAGGAAATAAAAATAGACAGCAGTATAAGAAAGATGCTATTTAAAAGCGACGCTATGATTTCCGATCGATAGAACCCATAGGTTCTTACAGCGGTTGCCGGTTTTTGTGAAAATGATATTGCTAGTAGCGCCATAACAAGTCCGGCCACGTCAATTAGCATATGACCAGCGTCAGATATGAGAGCGAGACTCCCTATCTTAAAGCCAACAAGAATTTGAACCACGAAGAACGCTGATGTAAATGAAAGTACTAGTTTTAGGGCCTGTTTGTTATTGTTATCGCCTTCAGACAGGGTGCTCTCAAACAAGTACCACTTGTTGAGTTTATTAAGTTCTGCTAGAGTTCTTTGTTATTTGAGGCGGACTGGATCTAAAATATAAACTTTTTGTTATTTGTGTACGTAATATATTTTAGTGAGTAAAGACAAAAAACATCAGATGAATTCCAGCAAATTGTTATTTGCAAGCATATTAGCGCTAGCTATTTCGCTGACAGTTTTGGTTTCTGTATCAATCGTTGAACAGATACATGCCGCGAAGTATCCATACAAGGCACCATTAAGTGGACAAGATGAAGTTCCAGCAGTTCAAACAAGTGCAACAGGAGAGGCTGAGTTTACAGCACCTGCAAACGATACTATAAAGTATAGAGTAAACGTAACAGGAATATCAAACGCTACGGCAGCTCATATTCATATGGGTAAAGCTGGAGAAAATGGAGACGTCATTGTAGACCTTTTGAATACCCCCACAAGCAAAAGTAAAGACACGGCTTATGGCATGATTTTCAGAGGAAACATTTCCGACTCTAGTCTAAAAGGCCCAATGCAAGGCAAGACTTTGGATGATTTGACAGCTGCAATGGAATCTGGCGATACATATGTGAATGTCCATACCTCTGAACACAAAGACGGCGAAATTAGAGGTCAGCTAAGCAATACAGACAAACCACAACAATCAAGTAGCTCGAATTCTAGTGAAGTCGGTTTCTCCACTCTGACAGAATAAGTGCTAAGAGCCAATCATTCTTTTTTTTCTTTTTGATCTTTCAATATTCTATAAACTAATTACTTTTGAAGTTTAGTAATTTACAATTTCTTTCCTGGTATTACTAATACAGATGCAATTTACTGACCAAAATAAGTATTAGTTTTAGTTTTGATGGTGCAAAATAGCCAGAGATGGTTCACACATAATGAAATTTAATTATAATTTTAAATCAAAAGTTCAAGAAACGAAGGAGACCAGAAAATTTAAAATGTTTCATCATTTTTAATAGACAACATGACGATGGTCAATATAACATTGAAATTGATCTCTTTTTCATCTAAAACACGTGGTTAAACTTCTTCATTCAAATGTTACTTCTATTTCGAATGCAGATATAGTGATTTTAGGGGTACCAGACGAATCAAAGTCTCATGCGAAAAGAAAGGGAGCAAGTAAGGGTCCTGATAGCTTAAGGGCAGCGTCAAATTACTATGAATTTTTTGAAAGAGATGGCAATACCATTCCCATCTGTCCTATGTCGGGAACCCTGGATAACAAAAGAATTCTTGACTTTGGCAATGTGGCTAGGGACGATCTATACAAATTGATATTTGACTTAGTTTCCGCGAAAAAAATTCCCATAACCATTGGAGGAGATCATTCAATTACGACTCTTATCTTGAATGGACTATATGATGCCTTGGAAAGTAAAAAGATGTCTCTACTTTACTTCGATGCACATCCGGATTTCGTTGCCTCAACAAGGAACTATTATGGGTCGGTCATTACAGATTCGTCAGAATTTATTGACTTTACTAAAAGTATGCTCATAGGGACTAGAGCAGCTGAATTGGAGGAACTAGAAAATGCATCAAAGAAAAAGTTAGAAATCATTACACCTCTAGATGTTATTGAAGTGGGCATAAATGAAATCATTAAAAAGATCATTTCAAAATGTGGATCAAGTGAGGTGTATTTGTCTATTGACTTAGATTGTATGGATCCAGGAGTTGCCCCTGGAGTATCTGTGCCCGCTCCCGGAGGACTTTTCCCCCTTGATTTAATTTACATGATAAAAAAAATAAGTGAAAACTTACAAGTTGTGGGGATGGACATAGTAGAACTGTGTCCTGACTATGACTTGAACCAAAATACCGCCAATCATGCATCGCGTATTCTGATGGAAATGATTTCATCGTTACGCATAGGCTAGGACTTTTCCATTGAAGTCATCGTGTCAAAAATTAGAAATTCTAAAATTAAATTCCTAAAAGTATTTGCCCACATCGTTTATAGCCGTTACAGCGGCTAAATTTAATTTTTAAAAAAGAAGGCAGTTTACAACGAACAACACAAACAACAAATCAAAGAATATAAAAAAAATTACTGGCTAGCCAACAAAGAACGATTAAGAGTAAAGCAAAGAGAGTATCATAAACGAAAAATGAAACTTCTGGTAGGTGTTTGCGGGTGTTTAAAAATTCAACCAAACGTTTAAAAATAATCTTTTGCAACCTTCGAAAAGCAGTCTTATGATACGAATTTCCAAATTCGCAGAACTTATTCTTAGCATGTCATTTTTTACTCTGTTTATTATATCAATACATCCTACGCAGATGCAATCTGCTCATGCTCAGGTAACTGCTAAGGGTAATGCCACCGATTCAAACCCTGTTCAAAATGATATATCGATAATTACAAAGATTCTAGCAAGAAATCTTGAAAATCACATTCAAAAGGTTGGAAGCCTATTAGAAATAACAAGCACATTACCACAAGTAAGAAATGTTTCTTTTGTCCAATTCCTTAATCAAACGCTAGACACGTTACATGGAATACCAAAAGATGCAGACATACAGAAGAGACAAATTGCCCAAAATATATTATCTAAATACAAAGAACTTCAGATAATTATTTTCATTATGCCAAATGGAGATATATATTTTGATGAACCGTATTCTAGACAACAGATATCAACAACATCCAATCTTGCGTTTAGAGATTATTTCAAGGGAGTGATTGAAACAAATGATACTTATCTAGGAGATCCTACTCCTTCTGCGTCTTCAGGTCAGATGCAATCTGTAGTGGCGGTTCCTGTATATTCTTTAAATGATAATTCCACTCTTGTTGGAATTTGGGCTGGTGGTATCGATTTTAATGTTTTAAACAAAGAACTGCAATCACTCAATATCAAATCTTTAGATAACAATACACGTGTTGTGTATGTAGGTCACAATGGACAAAAAATAGCAGATTCTGACATGAATAAAAGTGGTGTCCAAGAATCTTTTATTACTCTGAATAGTTTCAAGAATGCTATAAACGGAGAGTCTGGTTCAACAACCGATGTTGTAGACAATACAAAAATGCTGGTAGTGTACCAGCCGGTAAATGCGCTTCATAATACTTGGACTGTTCTTTTGATGCAACCACAGCAACAATAATTAGCCTAAACATGACTGACGCACGTCACTTTGGAATTGGAACATATTGGAATTGATAACTAGTTCTTTTGAACTATCATGCTGGTCTAACCTTGAAATCCACGAAAACATCAAATTGCACTTCGAAATAGGGAAATTGAAGTAAATTGACCGAGGATCCCATAATTACAGAATTGAGAGTTGCGGATGAGAAAATACTAGAAGAAATGGAGAAGGCTGGAACGGATTTTGAAATATATAATGGACTGGTTATAGAACGCCACAAACTTTATTTGGAATATGAAAAACGGGCAACTGATACCACAACAAGATATCTAATAAGCACAATCAGGCAAAACATACTAACACAAATCAAAGTTTCAGTATTAGAAAAAGAGATAATAAAACTAACTATTCGCGTGGATAATTTGGAAACAAAGACTTAACATCTAAGTTCATACACGAATACCTGATATTCAAGACACAGTAAATTAAATTTAATATCTAAGCCCCGACAAGTCACTACTACATTGGCAGATTTAGCACTCACTATCTTGTTTAAGAAACACTGGGATGAGCAAATGAGAAAAGCATTGGAGCAAATCAAGGGCTGGCAAGAATCGACTCATTCTAGTGGCACTAATGCCTTTACACTCGGGTTTAAGAGTTTAAGTGCACTCGAGGCTGCTAGAACAGAAATCAAGAAAAATCCAAACATATCGATGTATTATGTTCAACCAGACCACTTGAAGGAGGTTTCTAATGCCATAGAATACGGTGATTATTTTAAGGCATTCACTTTATGTAATTCGCTATATGAATCCCTTGGCAAGAACATCCTTGTCAAATATTTCAAAGGGCAAATTAGCCTTAATTCGGACCGTCTGGAAAAACTGACAATTCAGAGTGTAATAATGATGCTTTATACACACAGATTAGTAGAAGAAGGTACATATTCGGACATGATAAGTGTTAATTCAATTAGGAATACTTTGGTTCATCAATACAAGACCACATTATCCGATGAGATATTGGAGTCAATAAAGGAAAATAAGCCAAAGATTATGAGAAGCCTCAATATATTAGACCAGAAATCCAAAGAACAAATGAAAGATACTTGATGTTGTAAAATGTTTAATCCAAACTAGAAAGTTTATTTGAATAAAGTGATTAAATACAAACGTGTCAAAATACACAAATGAAGAACGGGCACTGGTAAAATCAATTGTTGCAAATCTAACAATCAAAAGGATACCTGATAACGAAATCATCAAAGAGGTTGCAAGACAAACAAACAAGACAATATCAAGGTCAGGACTCCGCGATGTAAGACAGCAGATAAAGCGTGATTCGTACAAATGGTATCAAACATTAAGGCAAGGCGAGTATGAATTCATCCACGAGTTCAAAGAAAGGATAAATGAAATAATGTGGTTGCAAAAAAAGCACAATGAAATAATAAAGAACAATCCTGACAATCCCACTATTCAACAAACATCACTAGCAGAATTACATAAACTGAATATCACTTTGTCTAACTATTATGATGTTGCCCCTACAATTCTTAATTTGAATATAGGAAGTAAGAATGACAATCCCATACCAAACACACAGCAAGATAAAGAAATTATCGTATAACCCTGATTGTAATCTAGGGCATAGGGATTATTTTTCAATATTTGTTGGAAAAGCTTTTTGGATTTGGGATAAACAAATCCACAGACAAGAACACATCAAGACTGATAGAAAATGTTGTTTCAATCACATTGTAGGTTCACCAGAGAAAAATAACCAAGAATGCCCGATTTTTAATTTTCAGAAATTAATATTTGATGCTGTAGAACAGAACCAAAACATCTGGATTCTTAAATCAAGGGGCATTGGATTAACAACATTTCTTGTTAGATATCTAGCATGGAAATATTATTATCTTCAGAGTTGGAAGATAAGTCGATTTTTATTATAACTGGGACCAGAGAAACCTTTGGAAATTATATTAAAGAAAAAATGGCGAAGTTGTTTGAACGCAACTTTCCACTGTTGAATATTTACACCAAATACACTGAATTGGTGCTGAAAAAGACATGGAGTAAGGTTTTTCCAACAACTTTTGTGAAGGATATCAGGGGTTACTTTGAAGCCTCTTTTATCTGGGCTGATGAAAGTGCATTCTTTCCAGATTCAGTTCAAGACGAACTTATCTCAGTTGTTGAACATTATCAAAGTAAATCAAACTGCAAAATTATCCTGTCGAGCACACCAAACAAACCCAATGACCTGATGAATCGACTGGAATCAAACCCGCACTATTTTAAATTAAGATTGCCTTATGATTATGGAATCAATACAATTTATTCAACAGAAGACATAAAAAGCCAAACAATCAATATCCTTTGAAAGAGAATTTAATTTAAAATATCAAGGTGCTTGGGGCAACGTATTCACGCCTTTGCAAATTGAGCAATGCATCAAGTTAGGTTTGGGATACTCAGTTGATAAGATTCCAGTTTCACAATATACATTGAAGAGTGTGGGAATTGACCCTGCATTCAGTTCCAGTGCATTTGGACTCGTTACCCTAGAATATATCAAAACAGACAAAGATATCATCATGGTTGTAGATTGCCACCTGATAGAGAGAGCAGACCCAAATCAAATGGTAGAGTTATGCTGGGATATCTGGAAGAAACATGGTTTTATGAACACTCTATTTTACATAGACGGCTCCAACAGAGCAATGGTCAACCTTCTTAAAATAAAGTGGAATGAAAGTTTGGACTGGGAAACAAATGACGAATTGAGTCCAGAACTTGTCAAGATTATCCCTGTCAATTTTAACACACAACACAAGAACATGCTTGGGAATTTGCATGCAGTCATATCAAAGGATATCTTGCCATTGACCCAAAATATGACAAATTGCTGACAAGTCTGCGAACTGCTTATGCAAATGAATTGACTCTTGATAAGGACCAGACTTCATACAATGATTTGCTCGATGCTATCAGGCTTAGTCTGAAAGGTTACCAAATAGAATGAATCGATATCACAGAGGTTGATTATTTAGGCTAGATGTCTTGTGCCAAGGCATCCGCTAAACATTTAATACTTCTCTTTAAGTCTGTTGGTCCAGTTCCTACATCATATTTCCAGTTGTCCCTGTGCCAGTCCATGTAAAAACATGCAATTTTCAAATCGAGATTGTAGTAGTCAAAAACGTCCAGAAAGTTTACATTTGAAGTCTTGACAAAAGTTCCATATTTCGATAAGGGAATTGGTGGCATTATTGTAAATATTTCTGTGACCATATTTGTCGCTTACGGCAAGGCTAGGACTAGTTGTGGAATTTGCTAATTGGGCGGTTATTGTCGGATTTGATGCCAGAATTACGACCGTAAATACTATCGAACAAAAGACATACTTTATTTTCATTTATTTTCAAATATAGGTGTTATATTATTATCCCTTGCTAGTAATGAAACTAGAAGTGCAGAACCTTCCGGCCATTGACCAAAAAGAGAACAGTCAAGTTCTGCACAATACCTTAACAAGTAAACAATAAAAAATTTGCTCGATGTCTTACCTTTTTATCACAAATTCCAAGCAGTCGCATCTTCTACAACGTCCAGTCGGAAGGCCTACCCCTATGGCATGGTCATTTCTATAGTGTTGACAGATACATTCATCATACTTAGATATCATTCTTTGATTGAGTTTATTTCAAATATTTAAGGTTCTATGATTGTTATGGCATTTCTTCAGAATAACTTAGCAAAGTATGTCCTTTGCGTAGATCACGTTTTAAGTCCTCATCTTGTATATAGTCATATTCTTGATCTTTCATCATCTTCATTAAGGATCAAGTAGTGCAAGTCTTGACCTAGGTGTAACGTGTATTTTTACCTGAAAGAGGACCTTTGTGAATAGAAGTATTTCAGGAAGTAGGAATATGAGTGGAATGGGCCCTAAATTGTGCTCCAGTCACTTTATGGCTGATTCTCTGTCTATTATTTCCTTTGTAACTGCAGGGTTTGCAAACTTTTCAGCTATGTTCTTGTATATCTCTATCTCGCGCTTGGAAAGAGGACGTATCTTTTTCATTGCATCTTCAAAATTCTTCATGCTGACCTTTAACTCGGATTTTGCCTCATCGGCTTTCTTTGGATCTTTATATTTTTCTATATGCTCCCTGAGGGCAAGCATTACTGCTGCAGATGCAAGGCCAGCTAAATCGGCACCCGTATATCCTTCTGTCTGGGTGGCAAGTACATCAATTTTGACATCATCAGCTAATGGTTTCTTTGATGTATGTATTTTAATAATCTGAATCCTGGCTTCTTTGTCTGGCGGAGGCACATACAAGAGTCTGTCAAATCTTCCGGGTCTCAACAGGGCTGCATCAATAATATCCGGTCTATTAGTAGCCGCTATAACAATCACATCTGACAATACTTCAAGTCCATCAAGTTCCGTTAGAAGCTGACTGATAACTCTTTCAGTAACGTGTGAATCACTTCCCAATCCTCGTGTGGGGGCAATAGCATCTATTTCATCGAAAAACACAATACATGGAGAAGCCTGCCTCGCTTTTCGAAAAATTTCCCTTACACCTTTTTCTGATTCACCTACCCATTTTGAGAGCAATTCTGGACCCTTTATGCTGATAAAATTTGCTTCGCTCTCATGAGCAGCTGCTTTTGCCATCAGTGTCTTTCCCGTACCGGGCGGCCCGTAAAGAAGTATGCCCTTGGGTGGAGTCGCGTCCGAATGCACAAATAGTCCATGGTACTTTAGAGGCCATTCCACTGCTTCTTGCAGTTCTTGTTTAACTTCTGCTACGCCACCTATATCTTCCCATTTTACGTCCGGAATTTCAACGAAAACTTCTCGCAAGGCGGACGGTTCTATTTCCTTGATTACACTCAAAAAGTCATCCATTGTTACTACTATCTTCTTGAGAATATCAGATGGAATGTTCTCCGTAGTAAGATCAATTTCAGGGAGTACCTTTCTCAGAGCCCTTATTCCTGCTTCTTTTGCGACGGCCTGAAGATCTGCACCAACAAAGCCATGTGACATATTCGCTATTGTACCGAGATCCACATCTTTCTCCAATGGCATCCCTCTCGTGTGTATCTGAAGTATTTCCAATCTACCTTCTTTGTCGGGAACACCAATTTCGATTTCCCTATCAAACCTGCCGGGTCTTCTCAGGGCAGGATCAATTGCGTTGATTCTGTTCGTAGCCCCAATTACAACCACCTTACCCCTTGAAGACATGCCATCCATCAATGATAGAAGCTGGGCCACGACTCTTCTTTCTACCTCACCTGACACTTCTTCTCTCTTTGGAGCAATTGAATCAATTTCATCAATGAAAATGATAGCAGGTGCATTTTCTTCAGCTTTCTTAAAAATTTCCCGTAGTCTTTCCTCAGATTCACCATAGAATTTGCTCATAATTTCAGGTCCTCCAATTGTATAGAAATTGGCATTTGTTTCTCGTGCTACAGCCTTTGCCAAGAGCGTCTTCCCGGTACCAGGAGGTCCATGCAACAATACTCCTTTAGGTGCTTCAACACCAAGTCTCTTGAACAGTTCTGGGTGTCTCAAAGGAAGTTCTATCATTTCCCTCAGACGAGAAACTTCATTTTTTATCCCCCCTATATCCTCATATGAAATTGATGGAACGTCGCCTTCTTTTGCAACTTGAACTGCTTTTTCGCTTTCTTCTGATATTGTCATTTCTGTAGAGTCTTCAATTAAAACTGGTCCTGAAGGTTTTGTAGAGATGACAACGAGATCAACTCTTTGACCCATTATTGTTAAGGGAAAAATATCCCCTGTACTTAGCAAACTTCCTAAAAGATACTCTTTAAGATACCCTTCGGCTCCAACAATCCGAAGTGGTTCCGTTGGAGCTAGTGTAACTTTTTGTGCACTTTTTACATCGACCTTTTTTATTTCAACAGAGTCATTAACTCCTACGTCTAGCCTGTTTCTCAGGTAACCATCTATTCTTACAAGACGTTTGCCTCTATCCTTCTCTCTTGCGGGCCAAGATAGGACTGTTGTTTTCTTGCCAAGAGACGAAATTTCCAACGCATCGCCTGCAGATAAATCAAATTGCTGAGCCACTTCGGGGTCTACCCGTGCAATTTTTCTTCCCACATCGGATTGCTCGGCTTCGGCTACTTTCAAATTAGTTCCAATGTCATTATTTTTTGATTCTATATCATCACTCAAACGAGATCATAACCAGTACACATACATTATATTTAAAATTCACATTTTAGTTAAGATGATTAACAGTAGACGAAATTTATTGTACCTTGAGTTTTATGATTAGATTCAAAATCAAAGACCTCACAGATGACTGATAACATACTATGATAATTTTTAGGTTTAGAATCTGATATCTTATAAATAAAAGAAATGACAGTTTTTGTTACTAGAGAAGCTAAAATGTTGAAACTAGGTGACCATTCTTGTGGTCAGCAATATCACAGATTGTTTCTATACACAATTTCATAATTAGAAGATACCAAAAATATCAAGTTTCTAATATGTCAAGAACTGCAATTTCATAAATAAATTTCAGTTTTTTATAAATATCATGACATGTAGGCCTATCAAACAAAAGATTCTCGTAAACGATACATTTTGGGGGATCAATAATTTCTCTCCCACATAACGCGCATTTGGCCACAATGTTATATGATTTTAAATGTATAAAAGAATTATATTCTGGAAATTTTGGCGTCTCTCACTCATTCAGAGCATCTATTTAATATATTTAAGATGCCTAAACTAACTGCGTTATACTTGTCTCAAAGGCTGCTAGAAAGAAGGATTGCAATCATGATTTCTGCAATCGTCTTAGCTGGCATAATATTTTCCTTCTTGACTTACCAGTACTATTTGAGAAACTCTTCGGAGGTTCAGAAAATTGCTGTGGAACATATTCAGAATAGCACACTCATCAAGGTCACGGATCTCAGTCACCTTCTCAGAAATAAGCTTGATCTAGTTACTGTAAATCTTGAATTGCTCGCCTCGTCAAAGGAATTGAGTGAACAACGTCTGGAATTAGGAAAAATTTTGGTGAATTCTGCTCAAAAAACCACTGCAAATGTAGTTGACTTTTATAATTGGGTGGATAGCAATGGAACTAGTATTTGGTCAAGCGCTAACACAAATAATATCACTAATATGAAGTTCAAGGAATTTTCGGCTGCTTCTAGTATTTATTTTTCAAAAGTTAAAGATACGCAAGTTCCTACATACAGTAACACGCTTAAATTTACAAACGGTCAGTCCGGCATATTGATAATTTACCCAATATTTGATACTCAGAACGGAACCACAAATATTAACAGAACTAATGAACAATTTAAAGGAGCAATTTTGGCTGGGATAACCTCAAATACTTTAAACCAATATTTGGGAAGCCAGGTATCTCCGCTTTCTTCGGCAAATATATCCTTAATTGATTCAAGTGGCGTGATGACAGTGGCAGGAATAGCGCAATTAACTGGCGAAAACGTATTCGATAAAAAATTCTCTCCATCGACAGAACAATATGGTACCAGCAAAAGTGTAAAAAGCATAGTAGGAGTCTTTAGAGAAGCTGTGTCAAATCCAAAGACTGGTACAACTGATGTAACTTCGGGCGGGAAAGACCTTACGTTATCATATGCGCCAGTTGTCTCGAACGGTATTCACTATTTTACGATAATATTGATTTTGCCACACAGTTTGGTATCCTCTCTAGATGATCTTGTTGTACAGCAGAGAAATTTTGCAATAGCAGCCATGTTAATAATTGTCCTGAGTGCGGTGGGTATTTTTTTTGTTATAACCTATTGGAACAAGGGACTAAGAAAGGTAGTGTATATTCAAACAAAAGAGTTACAGGAGACAACTAAAAAATTGACTTATCATGACAAACTGCAAAAAGAGTTCATAGATATTGCAGCTCACGAATTTAGAACGCCAATCCAATCGGTTTTAGGTTATTCAGAAATGATTCATGCAAATCTAAAAAATTTTGATCAATATTTCGACAAAATTATAAGGAATGCAAGGAGATTAGAAAAGTTAACGGAGGACATACTAGACGTGTCTAGGATAGAAGGCAACAATCTTCAGCTGTCAAAATCAAATTTTGATTTGAACCATACAATACAACAGCTTATTGAAGATCATCAAAAAGAAGCAGCGGATAAGAATGTGAAGGTAATTCTCGATTTTAAAAAGAACGTTCCTACTACCATATACGCCGATGAAGCCAGGCTGCAACAGGTTATTAATAATCTATTAGCTAATGCAATTAATTTTACCAACAATGGTACTGTTATCATAACTGCATATAAAGCTCAAGTTGACACCAATGTCGAAATGGGACAACAGGATGAAGAGTCAATTGTAGTAGAGATAAAAGACACTGGATCTGGTATTAACCCTGAAATGCTTCCGAGGTTATTTGAAAAATTTGCCACAAAGTCCGGATCGGGTACTGGATTGGGCCTGTACATTTCAAAAAATATTGTGGATACCCACGGTGGAAAAATATGGGCATACAACAATAAAGATGGAATCGGTGCAACTTTTACGTTTACGCTTCCCATTCATCAGAAAAAAAGCAAAATATAGTTCTAATGTATGTAATATTCTGTAACCAATTTAAAACACGCAAAGAAATTATTAATTAACGTGAGAATTTTTTTAAGTAGGAATCTGGTAATAATATCGTTGAAGCGTAATCGTGTAATGTTGGTTGACGATGAAATTGACATTATAGGGTTATTCAGTGAGGTTTTGACCCTGAACGGGATTAATGTCCAACCGTTTACGGATCCTGAGGAGGCACTCAAGGATTTCGAGATTAATCATGATTCATATATCTTGGTAATATCTGATTTAAGAATGAAACCTATCTCCGGTGTTGAATTTATCAAGAAAATAAGGGATATTGACTCCAAGATAAAGGTAATTGTGATGACAGCATTTGAAATAGATGGGAATCAACTTAAAGAAATTGACAGTGATGAATTCTTCAATAAACCCATAAGGATTAATGACCTCGTCCAAATTGTAAAAAAATACGTCGACTAGAATTTGCTTCTTAAATGTTGTGATCATTAATTCATTCGACGGCGTGAGTTAGAGTTTCAATCCATATTCAGATTCTAAAAGATTTTTTCTGATATAGGAATCTATATTTTTCATTACTCTTGGGTTTCCTTCTATATGTTTTATAAGTCTAGGATTGCTGTAATGCATATCACGATATTTTATGCTACCGTCCTCTGAATAATAATCAAATTCTACGGTTAAAATCCCAGAAATATGCTCAGTATCTTCTTTTACATTAAATGCTATTAGATGACCGAGTCTAAGGGGTTGTCCATTATTACCAAATACGCGTTCGTCTTTACAGTAGGCAGAGCTATGGTCCCTAGACATTTTAGAGTGATTATGATACACTCCACCCATTAGTCTTTAAATGCCAGCATTGTGTTTAAACATTACTTAAAGTATCACAGTATTGCTGATAATCAATTTTACACCTTTCAAAATATAGCGCAATGAGACGTTACATCTATAAATATTTTGTTGGGCACTCTGCAGTAATGGACCAATCATCGTTAGAGAACGAAAAGAAACTGGAAATCCATGATTTGGGTATTGCCGAGGGAATCAAAGAAATGTTGGCACTTAGAGGTTTTACCAAAGATAAAATACTTAATTCAACTGTAAGCAATTTGGCCGAGACTCTCCACATTGACTATTATGTGGCGCTCATCATTTACAATTCGGCAAAAAAAATCTAAGTATGCTAATGTAGCTCTACCTATTAAATATAAGCAGAAGCTGCGCGTAACCGTATCAGCTATTCATTGGATATAGCTTTACTGTTTTAAGATATCATATGCTTTTTACTTTTTCAAGTATCATTTGCCTTAATTTTAAGGCATTTTATTAAGTTTAAGGCATAGATAATTATGGAACCGTTCTTTCAGACAATATTATGAATCGCAATAAATTTAATAAACATCCATGTCATCAATTTCGGCAAATTTTTTTAAACGTGTCCAGTAATAACTACTATATAAGTTCTTGTAATCAATTGTAACTCTAATGATTAATATTTGGCTTGAGTCATTTTATTAGTATGAATAGTGTGAAATGCATGAAATTACGACATAACACTGATAAGTCATGTTGAGGTATGATCTGTAAGAGGAAATCTTTTGATTTATCATTTTAGTTTTGACGTTGATTGGAGGAAAAAATGTGCGGAATAGCAGGCATACTGAACAAAAATAACCATGGCGTAACTGAGGACCTCATCCTAATGTTATCATGTATGCATAATCGGGGTCCTGACGGGGTCGCTATCCAAGTTGGTGAGAATAGGCCCAATTCTATGGAGTCTTCTGAATTATCTAGTCCTCATACAGATGGGAGATTTGGGCTTGGTCATGTCAGATTGGCTATTGTAGGAGGTCAATTAGGAAAACAGCCATTCACAAGCTGTGATGGACGACTTACACTGGAACACAATGGGGAAATCTATAACTACAAACAAATAAGAAATAGATTGACATCTAGACATAATTTCGTCAGCAGTTCGGACAGCGAAGTAATACTTCATTTGTTAGAAGAAAAACTTGCGGGATCGGCAAGTTTGTTGGAAGCAATAATAAAAATGGCAAAAGCCTTAGATGGGGTGTATGGGATTGCAGTAAAAGATCATAAAACTGGTGAAATTGCACTTGTCAGAGACCTGCTAGGTGTAAGGCAGCTTTACTATAGTGATGATCCTGAACAGGTAACATTTGCTTCTGAACAAAAGGCAATCTGGCTACTGGGAGGAAACAAATCAGTACGAAGGGTGATGCCGGGCCATGCCGTTATCATCAGCAACAAAGGTTCGCTAATTGAACATAGAATTGCTGAACCTCCTAGCAGTTTGAAATCCGATAAGAAGGATTTTAGATACAACACACTTGAACAGGCCTTAAAGGCATACAAGAAATCATTGATTTCTGCAATGAGAAAACGTACAGAGGGGCTTGACAGAATAGGAATTATTTTTTCAGGGGGTATCGACAGCGTACTAGTAGCTTGGCTAGCTAAGGATCTCGTAAAAGAGGTAATTTGTTATAATGCTGGGACTCTTGATTCTTCAGATATTCTTTTTGCCCGCAAAGTAGCCGATGATCTCCAATTGAAACTGGTAGTAAATGTTATCACCAAGCGCAGTACTGAGGAAATGTTACCAAAAATTATTCATAGTATAGAAGAAAGAGATGCGGTTCAAGTTGAAGTTGCTTTGCCTATTTATTCTGCCATGGCTATGGCCAAAAAGGATCATATTAAAGTAGTATTTTCTGGTCAAGGAGTGGACGAAATATTTGGAGGCTATCCATGGTATCCAAAAATAGTAGCAAGTGAAGGCTATTCTTCGCTCCGGAATCACATGATTGAAGATTTATTCTTACTCTATAAGGAAACATTAGAAAGAGAAGATAAAACAACTATGGCACATGGTATTGAAATGAGGGAACCGTATTTGGACATGCATGTCATCGACACTGCATTTGATATGAATCCAAGATTAAATGTCACAGGACCTTATGATACTCTTGGAAAACAGGTCCATAGAAAATTAGCGGCTGAACTCGGCATTCCGAAAGAAATAGCATATAGGAGTAAGTCGGCGGCCCAACACGGATCAGGAATGCATTTCATTATTGACGAGATAGCCCGCGAAAGGGGTTTTACTGAAAGTGCTATTTCTTCTGGTTATGTGCGACAGCTCGAAAAGAGAGAGCTGTTGGGAAGCTCTCAAAGGTACGGATTTAAATACGGTAATAAAGAGCTATGGCAAACAGCTCCTCACATTCAGTTGTACCTGGATAAGATTTTTGAAGGCGTCTTTGGAAAAACAAGTACATCTATTGACACTTCTGACGAAGAGTACTTGTTAACCAATCGAATCAAAAGAAAATCAAGTTCAGTGCTTTGACAGGTCCAAAGAAGTAAACCAAAAAACGTATCCTTACTTTCTGTTTGCGATACTAACAAGTGAGTTTTCCAATTGCGCTAGTCTCAAAGGCTTAATCAAAACCTCCACACGTTTGTTATCAAGAAAAGGCATTTTAGCAATTTCTTTAGTAACAGTCTCGTATGCAGTAACTATTAAAATAGCTGCTGATGGATAATTATTTAGTATCTGTAAAGCGGCATCTAATCCATTCTTATCATTAGGTAACTTGTAGTCTATTATTGCTACGTCAGGTCTGATTCGGTCATAGTCGGATAGGATTTCATTCGCAGTAGTTGATGTAGCCACCACATTATGCCCTCTGCTCAATAAATAATCCTTGTACAGCAATAAGATATCCTGCTCATCCTCAATAATCATGATGCTCAAGCGTTTCTTTTCTTTCTTTGCCATACGTAAGTTGTCTTATTTTGTCTATAATATTACTTTAATGTCTCTATAGTAGAAGAACGGTATACCCGTATTAATGAATACTAAAATTTGAACGGTACTGATAATGTTAGAAAATGGCATTCATCTTAAGGTTAATTGGAAATAAATGAAGCAAATTCAGCAAGCCACTTGCGTTCTCAATTCCGAATACCAAATATTATATAATTATTGCTTGTCTTACTTGTCATTAGGTCCATTCGGAATTTGTGGAAAGATTTTCTTGATGTCCAAGAATCGCTTTCTTAATGTAACTACACTTACGTTTCCAGCTAATGATATTCTCGATTGACTCGTCTTTTCACCTTTCTCTAAACATGCTCCGTAAAGCACTGCAACGGCAATTGCACACGGATCCTTCCCAAAGGAAATAGGATCATCTTTTATCTGCGACATCATTTGTATTGCGTGTCTCTGTGTCTTCTCGCTAACGTTTGCATTGTTGGCAATTCTAGCCAAATGTGACGTAGAATCGATTGACGGCAGTCGAACCTTAAGTTTTCTTACCAATAATCGGTAACACTTACCTGCGAAAATCTTATCTGCATCAGATATTTCAGCTATTTCTTCAATGGTTCTTGGCACATTCATCTCTCTGCATGAAGCGTACACGCATGCTACCACAAAACCCTTTATGGATCTCCCTTTTATTAGGTTCTCATCCAAGATCTTCCTATAATAATATGCTGATTTTTCGACTATAGTGTCACTCAATGAAAGCTTATCTTTTATCCTTATAAGAACAGCAAAAGCGTTCTTTAGGTTTCTATGGTAACTCCTGTTGTTGTTTGAGATCTTGTTCCAACGCCTCATTCGCTGTATAGCTGAGCGTTGGTCAACCCTTATTGCTACTCCATCCGCATCTACGTTAGAGTATGAAATCATGGTCGAAAGATTTTTGTCATGATGAGCCAACGACGACGGAGTACCTAGATTCATGCTACTCAGGTTCATATTCATGTCTAGCAATGGATCAGCATATTCCCTTTCTACTGAAAGAACAACTCCACATCCGCTGCAAATTTTTTCTCCCGTTCCGTGGTCGAACACTACGATCTCACCCTTACAGTTGTTGCATATTACTTCATTTTCTTCCTGTACTGTGATTGTCGCTTTTGATCCGTTTAATGCAATATTCATAAACCAACTCTGCTGAAATTTACTATTAAAAACTAAGTATACAAAGTAATTATACTAATGACATGTACTGCGATGTAACACAGATGGTTGCAGAACAACACATTTATTTTTGAGATAGTGTCATGTATAATGTGCCTACTTCAACTACAAGGTCCTTCCGTGTCGATACAGAGTTAGCAAGAGTACTAGATGAAGAGTCTGAAAGGATGGGAGTTTCGGTAAACGCCCTGGTAAACATGATTCTAAAGCGATACTCAGAGTTTACTCGATTTCTTTCTAAAATTGATTTGGTAGTAATAAATAGGGAATTGCTGAAATCACTGTTTGATTCCTATCCTGATGAAGACATTTATCGTTTGGGAGTAGCAATAGGAGAAATCATTCCACGTGATACAATTCTTTTCTGGAAAAAGACATTAACTTTTGAAACCATAATAGAGTATATAGAGAAAATAATTTGTCGTTATGGGTTTTTAGGAACTTACGATGAAACCAATCAAAATGAAAAGAAAATTATTGTCATAAGACATCGACTCGGACAGAAAGGATCCCAATTTTTACATGGTTATTTGAAATCTACCTTAAAAAGTACACTTAATTTGGATAGCTCATTTGAACTTACAGAATCCTCAGTCAAATTGCAGATAAACAATTAATCAAACTTCTAATTATGGCACATAACCAAATTGAAATTCTTGGTTTATGACAGAAATGGTCTTTGAACCGCACCGGACAATGATCGAATAATATTATAATCCCCTAGTTAATTTTTAGTTGTGAAAATTAAAAATCACGAGATCAATCCGGCCTTACTTGTCATCGATATGCAAAACGGATTTGTAAGTAAGGGAGGTTCGTATGATTTAATGGGGTTAAATGTTTCCAAATACAGTGACGTAGTCCCCTCCCTTAAACGACTAATTGCTTTTTGTAGGAAAGTCAAGATACCAATCTTTTATTCACAGGCGGTCAGAGAAGAGTCTGGAATTGACCTATTAACAAGGTCTCACAGGATACTACCAAAATCAAGAGAGGAAAGGATAAAAAGAAGACCGATTTGCATCAGAGGAAGTTGGGATGCTGAAATCGTTCAAGAATTGAAGCCAAATATCGATGATCATGTGGTCATAAAGAGGAGAGATTCTGTATTTCAGGACACAGAAGTTGAAGTCTGGTTGAGAAGTTTAGGAATTGATTCAATAATTTTTGCCGGAATAGATACATCTATTTGCGTGGAATCCTCCCTAAGAGATGCATTCAACCATGGATATGATGTAATACTAATTTCTGACGCAACTGCTTCTAATAACCTAAACCATTACAATTCGACGCTTGATAATATTCGCAATTATTATGGATTAGTTATGAACCTAGATGAGTTTATTGGTAATTCTGGCAAGGTTACCAGGTAAATGAATCCTACTTTTAATGAACAATCCATATCTTAATATCGTATCACCTACATGATAATTAAATGTCAACTGGGATTAGATTGATGGTACTTCTTAAACCCTCCCAGTTGACTGTGTTCAGAGGCTTTGAGCAATTACTGCATGACACTTAAAACCTTAATGGGCTGAAGCTCCATTAGATTACAATAATATTATGAAGAAAAGCCGTATGTCGGGATAGCTGCTCCATTTATCAGTTTAGAATCCGAAGAACAAAGAAATAATACAACATTCGTTAAATCTTCTGGAGATAGCCACTTACTAAAATCGGCATTTGGCATTGCCCTTCTGTTAGCTTCGGTGTCAATTGTAGTTGGCAAAATGCAGTTTATGTTAATTTTGTCTTCTCTAAACTCTTGAGAGATTGATTCTACAAATCTTATTAGTGCTGCCTTTGATGCGGCATATGCAGAATCATATCCATCTGATTTCAATCCGGTCCTGGAAGATACATGAATAATTTTTCCACCGTTTCCAGATTTCATGACTGGAATCACATGTTTGCTTATCAAAAATGCAGACTTTAAGTTTAGATTCATCATTGCCTCCCACTCGTCTTCACCTAATTGAGTAATATTCTTGCCGCCCAAATATCCGCCTACTGTGTTAACCAATATGTCTATTTTTGCAAATTTTCTAATCAGTATTGGTACAATTTTAAGTATCTCTTTTTCACTCGAAATGTCTAATTTGATTATTTCTACCTGAGGGTTGACACTTTTCAATTTAGCCCCTTCTGTTTCGTTACGAAAAGAAGCTACAGTTTTGGCACCAGAATCTAGAAATCTTTTTACTAATGTTCTTCCAAAAGCTCCTGTTCCTCCAGTGATTAATACAACCTTATTTGAGAAATTGTATGTTACACTCACAGATTTCTAAATAATTTGTTAAATATTAGTATATCGCGTCGAGCTCAGATACATTATACTTTCTCAAAGTAGTTTGTATAAAAAGAAAGCATCGTCATAATTTAAAAGATATTATTTCAGCTTTTAGAGAAAGTAGAAGTATGTTATAATAGTGAAGAACTGTTTTTGGATATTTCGCATTGTTTCCACTCAGGACTTTAAGATATATCATAGGAATTGCCAGAAAACCGGGCGAGGAACAGAATGTTACTGATAATATAATACTTGAAATGGCCAACTGGTTAAAAAAATATGTTGCTAAAGAAGATAACAGAAAACAGATGGTAAATGTCATGATTAAATTCTACTGGGATTAAAAGCATATCGATAAAGTAAGATCACACAATCCAAAAGACGGCCAGACAATTGTTGGAATATTTGTTAGCGGTTGATGTCTATCCTGAATACGTAAACGAGGTATAGGAAATAATGAACTTTATTAGTGAAATGAATACCGAAAAAATAGGATGTAGAGTCATCACTCCAAATGTTCTTTTATAGATTTTCGAAAATAGTTTTTTTAAAACGCTAACGATTCAAACTATATCATTTCATCTATTTGCACCTACATAGTTAATGGACTGGGTGGGATTTGAACCCACGACCTTTTGCTTGCGAAGCAAACATTCGTACCCCTGAACTACCAGCCCTTAAAATGATGATCTCTAACCCTGATATAAAACGTCACAATGCTGTTTAACCATATCATTGTAGGAATGGCAACTTCATGTAAATGTCATAAATAGATAGGCTGATACAATATCAATACCATGACATGTAAGAATACAGAACTTGCACGATTATTTATTATACCTAAGTAATACTATTAAGAACATGGTTCAAAACGTAAAGAAAATACAGGAGATGACTGATGAGGATTGGAAAAGCCGATTGTCACCTGAGCAATACGAAGTATGCCGAAACAAAGCAACTGAAATACCGTTTTCGGGCAAGTATTATTATTCTAAGGATAAAGGAATTTATCAATGTGCGTGTTGTGGGAATGAGTTATTCAAGTCAGATACAAAATTCGAATCAGGTACAGGTTGGCCAAGTTTCTATGCACCCATCAACCAAGGCAACATAGAATATCATTCAGACAACAGTTACGGAATGACGAGAGTCGAGATAACTTGTAGAAAATGTGGAGCGCATCTAGGACATGTTTTTGATGATGGCCCTCTTCCAACCAACAAGCGTTATTGTATAAATTCAGTTTCTCTGGATCTAGTAAAGGAAAACGATCAAAATGTGCAAAAATAAAAAGTCTGAAAGTTCACCATCCATCATTCTATTAAATTATTGTCGAAGAGTCTTCATTGTTTCCTTGTATAATGCAATTGCTTCTTCTCCAAAGGCCTGCAAACCGTATTGAATCCCATCCTCACAAGTGACTTCTACAAAGTAATGCTCCACTCCGTTATCCAATGTTCTCAACTTTTCTGGATACCTCGTAATTTTACCATTTTCCCTAGTGCATAAGGTAATCAAACGTTTCGATGCATACATGTTACATCAATGATATAGGATAATGGCTATCTCAAGGCGTTCTTTGTGTAGATATCGAATGAAGGTTTTAAGTAGACTGTTTTCTTTCCCCTTTTCCTCACAATGTTCAGTCTTGATTTCAAATGTAGAGATCCCAGTGTCACTGAAAATCCAACAACATACCATCCCATCATTTCAATTATTCCCATAGATTCCATGAAGGATAGTGAGAGAAATTGATATTAAAGAGCCACTAAGCTACAACTATGATTAATCCTAAGCTCATTTAACAAATCATGATTTCAATATGAAGAAGTACTAGGTGTCTATTAGATGTAGAATTAATACACACAAATATTATTAGAACTTCCCTTCTTTTTAATACATTTTAGATTTGTCCTTAAAGATAATATTGGAAAACATCAGACAAGATATTTCTAAACTAATTCATGGTAAAGAGATTCCGCAGGCCTTAAGTTGACTAATTACATAATTCACCTCATCAGTATCCACCCTGCCTACGGGTGATTTTGAATTGCTTCCAATAAGTATGTTAATCAATTGGGAAATCATGTCCGCGTCATAAAAAGTTACAGTTTCAGAGAGTAACTCAGCTATTTTGTTCGTGTCAAGACTCCTATCGATTTTGCCGGCCAAAATCAAAGAAGCAAATTTCTGTATTGATTCGTAAATCCCTATATTGTACGCAATAAATGCTACTTTTTCAGGTTTCTCATTTAAAGGATCCATGATTGAAATATAATTTTTAACATTTATGTATGTTTACCGTCAAATAAGGAATCAAATAATCGATGCTACTTTGTTGTATACTGTCCTACAAGTACAAGTGAATCATACCCAGATCATAAGGAGCCAATTACGCTTGAATAATTATCTAAAGTGCTATCAATGTATTTACTGGCCTTATTCATCACATCACTTACCAAGTTTCTGTTTGACAATTCATAAAAATTTGCTCTCTTACCAGTCACTTGCATTTTGTAAGATAACTCATTGTTACCATTATAGGTACTTTGTTTATTTTTTATGTAAATAATATTATCCTCCAACAGCTTTTTGACATGCCACGATATTGTAGATGCTGATTTCCTAGTGTATTTTACTATTTCTGATTGGGAAACCGGACCTCTTTCACAGAGAAGTTTCATAATTTCGTATGAGGTTTGATTTCTCAAAATTCCCAAGAGTACCATTATTCCATTTGAAATATTTCGTGGAAAGAATCTAGTAATTCTCGATTTCCTATCCACATTTACAAGTTCCATCTTTTCCAATTTGTCAATATGATATGATAGAACTCCATTTGATGAATTAATTAATCTCAATAATTCCCTATACCTTATTCCAGGATTTTCATCAATGAATAGCAATAGCTTTTGTTGCAGTTCAGGTAATGTGTCCAAA
This sequence comes from Nitrososphaeraceae archaeon, assembly GCA_035454925.1. Taxonomy (GTDB): domain Archaea; phylum Thermoproteota; class Nitrososphaeria; order Nitrososphaerales; family Nitrososphaeraceae; genus TA-21. The sequence continues at coordinate 850 of DATIFZ010000105.1, read as the reverse complement.
AAACCCGCGGTTGTAGAATTAATATAAATAGAATCCATTCTTATCACTCAATTTGGTGCCTTAAGCAATCCCAGCCCAAATAAGGTTAGCATTACAAGTAGTACTATATGTGGTAACTCAATATTTATCCATGGTAAAATAACATTGTCAATGTTACCTGTAGAGGATAGTAGCATGATTCCTTCCACAACTGCAAGTGTTACAAATCCCAACGCCATAAAGAACATTCTAATGTTGCTCTTTTTCAGATAAGCGAAAATGGAGACCAATCCAAGAAAAACCGAAATATTCAAACTGGCAATATGGATAATAATATGATAAATCATGGATGGATGTGAAATATGAGGAATCGTTACTGGTATGATGAGAGAACAAACAATAATTGTGCTAATTGCAAAAAATTTGAGTTTATTATCTAATAGGTTATACTTTCTCTGCGATTGCACAATTTCAATATCCCTATTGCTAAATTTAAATTGATTGGTACACCAATAACGATTATGCCGGTCTTGTCGCTAAAATTCCGCCTATTTACCCTGATAATTTGGCAATATCGGATTTGAGTTGTATTGTATTTCTTGCAAACATTAAAGCACTAAGTATTATTCCAGTAAGGATGGCAGGTGCTACAAAATTTTGGTAATTAATTCCAAATTCAGCAGGTGACCCTATGTTTTGTGTTGAAGGATTACCTGATCCTAGTGGCTGTTGCTGATCCAATGGTCCTGAACTTGGTGCTATCAGTCCAATACCATTCCCTCTTTGTTCAGCAAACCATATGTTCCCGTCCGAATCAGAGGTAAGCCATTGGATAAAAGGCGAAGAATTTTTAACTTCTATCTCTCTCACC
>DATIFZ010000104.1:0-14265 GCA_035454925.1 Nitrososphaeraceae archaeon | reverse complement strand
ATGTTGAACATAATCACACGTTATCAGAGTGGCATCGTTTTCTAGAGCAATGTCTTTTATTATGGCATCAATTCTTCCATGTTTTGCCAGTCTAATTTCTTCGATAGTTGGCCTTGTTCCAACAAATTCAAGATTTATTTTACTTGTCTTGCAAACATCCCTTATTTTCTTTATTTGAAGCAATCCTTCTATTCCATGAGGTTTATTAGTGGAGGCCTGTGCTTGGAGTTCGTCAAGTACTGCTATGGGGATGATAATTTGGCTATTAGGAGAAATCCTGTCACGTAGAATATCTGGAACCTTGCCATCGATTATTACGCTTGTATCTAAAACGTATTTATCAGTCATCTAAAATATGGTTAAGACTTGTAGATTAATGTGTCTTTTTATGATATTCAAGCAGTGCCTGACTCAAAAAAGCGGTTTTAAATAACACTGCCCTTAGGACTCATCTACGTAAAAAATGGTCTGGTTATTACTTTCGCTATTTGGCTGTGACAACAGATTCAATACCAAACTAGTAATTTTTTCTTCATCCGGTTGGCTGCCTTCAATATTACCTGCTAGTATCAACTTTTGTCTTATGTTGGATTTTACCACATCCCGCAATTCCTGATTAACTGTTGCATTTAAAGGTCTGAGAGCCCCCCTAAATATTTCCGACCTTGCCCTCACCACGCCAGAAATCTTATCCCCTACTGGAGAATCAGGGCCAATGATAATTACAGTTCCATTAGAACCCTTGAACAAAGAAGGCTCACTTAGTGCACCTTCGGGTATCATGTGCTCTACCGATTCTCTAGTTATTAATGCAGGCGCAAGAATATAGTTTTCTACAATCTTATCCCATTGTGTTCTACTAAGTGACTTTAGTGCAACTTCATAGTCATAATCTCCAGTCAAAAAGACCACTCCGTCTATCGCAGAAAATTTTTCGCGGACCACTTTCAGCATTTCGTTAACTGCTCGTTCGTTTGACAAATTAACGGAATGAGCGTGAAACTCTTTGTAGTAACCCAAATCTTTGGGATCTCCTGTTAGGATGACTATTTGTTTTATCTTTTCCACAAGAGAATTTGCAATATTTTTTGCTCGCTTTAGATCTTTTTCCTTTGAAGAATTTACTACAACCACAACAACTTTTTTTGAAATATCACTTCCGTTCTGATGAGTAAATGTCCCAATTATTGGCCTTGTGGGATAGAATACTCTGTCGTTTGGTACGATTTTTCCGTTCAGTAACTTACTCATCTTTTCAGATGACAAGTTAAGTACCATTTCTGCTACCTGCTCCTGTGAGAGGAACTCGTTATCCACTATCATCTTCTTTGTATTCGTTTGTATCTTTTCAGCTATTTGCTGCGTCTTTGATAATAGCTCCCGTAATGATGAAGTAATCTGAATCTTATCCTGTTCATTTTTTATCCTCTCATTAAACACCTGCTGTACGACCATATCCATTTCTTTATCAATCGTTGACTGATCTTCACCTAATACGTTCAAAAGCCGATACAATGCCTTCTCGATTTCAGCGGATGAAAGCCCCGAAAATCCACCAATGCGTAAAAATTCAGCAGCTGCCTTGGGATATACTGTTTTGTATATACGATCTGAATGAACGGGCCCGGGGTTTGTTGCTACTGATTGTATTCCATCAGGTACCAACTCCCATGCAAACGCTTCTGCTAGTCTATTTTTTGCTCCTTGTGCACTAGTATAAGGAGTCCTAAATCGATATGGGCGTTGTTCATACTTGTTCTCTTCGGTGAAAAAAGTAGAGATGGTAATTACCTTAGAGCCTTTTTGCATATTTTCAATGCATTTGATAGTTGTCCAAAATGTACCCGTTAGATGAATCATTACACATTCCTTGAAATCTGAAAAATTTGAATTCGTGAAAAGTTTCACAGGCCCCGATACTCCAGCATTGTTTACAAGAATATCCACACAACCTAATTCTTTTGCAATAGTGCTAAACATATTCGTTATTGCCTGTTCATCTGCTACATCAACACCCGGGAATATTTTGATCCTACCTGAACTTCCAACCTTTGAAATAATACCTTGTAATTCTGATTGTGTCTCTTCGAGTGGTTCTTTCCTTCTTCCAAGCAGAATAATGCTAGCACCATTTTCTGCAAACTTCTTTGCGATAGCTTGCCCTATTCCAGTTCCACTTCCAGTGACTACTACAACCTTGTTTGCAAAATCAAGTTCAACCAAGTATGACTCCATCCCCTTGAGGCATAAGTTCAAGGCATATCTAATACATTATTAAATATAACGAGCGACGCGGTAGTTTCAATCTTATATCCTGAAATCCTGAAAATTTGAGTATTTCAATAATTTTCACACAATTTATTTATCAGTATAAAAATAAAAAAGGCATGACCGATGATGTACATGCATCAACAGATTCCACTAATGAACATGAAGAGCAAGAAGAATCCGATATTTTTAAAAAACTGGACATAAATGAAGTTTTTGCCTCCCAAATGGTGGCTAATGGTTTGACCGCTGAAGCAGTCCCGTTAGGCTCGCTGGAGTTGGAGCGTGAAGAATATTACAACAATGACATCGGTTCAAGTCCTCGTCTAATTACTAACCGCGGCTGTATAAGGGTAAAAGATAAGGAAATTAGCATTATTCAGATCATTCAAAAGAACTAACCATTAATTTTATTGGATGCATATTTTGAATTTATCCAGTTACATTTAAGATAAGGAAATCTTTGGTACTATTTTCAACTATAAAAAAACACATTGATTCGATGCAAAGATATTGACATTTAGGCTCTCCACCAATCAAAACTAAGAAAATAGACTCGACTGGGTTTTGTCGATGTGATAGCCAGAATAAATTGCTTTTTTACTGTTGTAGCTAACCTTCCAGCAAGAACGATTCCAGTGGCTGTTATGTCATGTAGACTATCCACTACTTGTACTAAATATGGCGCATGGTCAATACCAGGACCATGTTCATAAACAGCAAAATCACATCCAAATTTGATCCCAGGAGAGACTACATATCCAATATCTCTCAATTTCTTGAATACCAAATATTTTATGTCAAAGTCAATATACTGTTTTCTACAGATCTGTTTCATTTGTTTCAAGAGTATTTTCTTACCATTTACATCATTTATCGTAAGCACTTTTGACTCGACCAAATAGCAGCCTTCAATTAAATCGAGAATTAGGGGTGTGTCAAAATCGACTCCTTTGGGTTTGTAAATCCCAAGTGGCTTCCCATAATAGCCCAGCGAAAAAATAGATCTTGAATCCTCAATATTCCAAATTATGATTCTGCTCTCAATCAGAGTACCAGAATAAGATCTCATCACATACTCAGAGCAAGTATCGTAAGGGAATCTGAAGCCGCCTGACATTTATCGGCCATTCCCTCTATACCTTCCACGGCATCTTTGACAAGTAAAAGATCTTTTGTATTTGGAATTTCGTTTAAGGCTTTAATCACAACTTTCCTATAAGAGTTATCAACCTTTCTTTCTATATTCTGCACCTCCTGTGCAAGTTCTATGGTGCTTGAAGGGTTTATGCTAAGAGCTCGCGCCATTTCGTTTAACTTGAAAATAGCTTCCACCACCATGTTAATAAGCTCACTTATATCCTCATCAAATTTGCCCTTCTTGAGGGTCGCAATCTTGATGTTAGCGAGTCTGAAGGCAATGCCTGTGATGTATCCAGCTATGTCATCAATAATATAGGCAGTTCTCAAAACATCTTCTCTGTATACCATGAGACTTCCAGTATCTGAAATTTCTCTGGTCATCTTCCGTCTAAGATTCTCTACTTCCTCGCCAGCGTTTTTCATTCTCACGAGTGATAATTCGGTCTCCTTATTTGTTCCCTTTATTATGGAATCAGTAAGAGATGATAGATCTCTTGCTGCATTGAGAATATGAGTAATTTCATCGTGCAAAACAGCCAAGGCCTTTCTTTTAGCCTGTACTTCTAACTCCCCATTATACATATACAGATTAAAAACGTTCAGACATTTTTAATCCTTTTCAAATTATTAACGTAAATTGATAAATAAAGATCAGGATCTCTAATGTAAAAAATGGCAGCTAATGAGAAATAGACTTTTTTCGTCAAGCACTAGCTTGCTCTATTTGCCCAAGTAACCACAGTAAATGTACTCACTGCAGATCCAATCATTCCTGCTATGAGTGCGCCTATAACTGCCTGATCCACAAATTTAGGCATTGATGTAGTGAACCATTCTGCAATTCCGGGCAATGAAAGATACCCAGCAAAGCCGATTCCAAAGCCTATCAACCAGAATACAAAGACTGCAAATCCTCTAGACAATTTTACGACTCTCCAACACTATTATTCCAATAAATAACCCGACACCTTGGCGGTTCATGCCAGTTTTTGTAAAAAATGTATTAAATTATGAGTGTCAAAAAATGTGCATTTGACACATCACTGATTTAATACATTTCTAATATCTTGCATGTTTGAAAGATGCTGTAAACTACTCCCTACAAGTATCTTGGATGCGAATTCAAACTTATTTACCGGATATTTTAAGATACTAGAGTAATTGAGACTTGTATTGTTAGGTTTTGGGGTGGTCGGCCAGAGCTTTGTTAAATTATTACTGTCTCATTCAGCAGATTTATTTAATGACTACGGAATAAAGCCCAAAGTAGTTGCATGTGCTGATAACGGTGGTATTGTCACCTCCAACCAAGGATTAGACTTGGATAGATTATTGAATGTAAAGAAGAAAAAGAAATCAGTTATTCATTATGGATCCAGTGAAAGTAGCTCAATATTGGAGGTTATTGAAAATATGGATGCAGAAGTTGTTATTGAACTAACTCCCACCAATATTAAAGACGGTGAGCCTGGAAAAACCCATATCATCACGGCTATGAAATCTGGTAAGAACGTTATTACCGTCAATAAAGGACCACTTGCCTTAGAATTTCCTTCCCTGGTGGAGTTGGCTGATTACAATAGAATAGCATTTAAATTCAGTGGAACTGTTGGTGGGGGAACTCCGATATTAGAATTTGCAAAAAGGTGCTTGAAGGGTGATAGAATCCTTTCATTTGAAGGAATTCTCAACGGAACTACAAACTATATTCTAAGTAAAATGTTCGAAGGACTAAATTTTTCTCAAGCGCTCCAGGATGCTTCTGAAAAAGGATACGCGGAAAAGGATCCAACACTTGACATTGATGGTTATGATGCAGTTGCAAAACTCGTTATTGCATCAAATTTCGTTATGAACATGAAATCAACCATGAGTGATGTGAAGAGAACTGGTATTAGGAATGTACAGGTGTCGGATGTTACTAAAGAGCGAAAAAAGGGGAATGCAATAAAACTAATCGCTACTTGTGATGGTAAGAACCTAATCGTTGAACCGAGGGCAATATCAACGAAGGATCCAATTTGCGTTGATGGAATCCTCAATGCTATTACATTTACATGTCAACATTCAGGTGAACAAACAATCATCGGTAAGGGTGCAGGAGGTATGGAAACGGCAAGCTCCATCCTGAGGGATTTGATAGATATCAGAAACATAATTCGATCATAATGTAAATGATTGGATCTCAAAATCTTAAAAATATTTTCAAGAGCTACCTAGAGTAGTAATACGAGCCAGTGAATAATTATTCCCATAAAAAAGAACAATTCAATATCTCTCGCATCAAGAATGCCTATTCGTTTAAGATCATTTGAATCTAACTTTCATCTAAATGACTGTTGAGAACTTTCGTAATTACTCATTCATTCAATCAATTTCGTTCCCTATCATTAAATGGGTAAAAACTCGATTCACAAGGTTTGTATCTTCTCAAAAACTGAATTAATGGCCAGTAGATCTTGTGCTAAAAATCTTTTCTTTTGCAAAAGTCGGTATTTCATTACACGTCTATAACTTGAAGTATATTTCTGGTGCAATTTTACTATATCCCACTCACTGAGATCTCTGATAAATTCTCTTTCTTTAGTACCTAGACACGATGGCATTCCGTAATACTAACCTAAGTTCAGTACTTATTACAGTTTATCCTAAACCTGCACCCAGATCTACGAGTTGTACATCCGTGAATTAGCCTTACAGTGGGTGTTATTTGCTTATACGAGTAGCTTAGGTCAAGAATGAGTTCGACATCCAGAAGTGGCGTCTATATTCCTACTCCCATCACGCTCAATTTGAGATATTGGATAAAAATTAAATTATATTATGATGTACGTTAATCAATAGTATTGACACAGGTTACAACAAGTGATGTGAACAGGTTACGTTCGGATTTTTTGAATGTAAGAAATACTACTTTAATTATTTTTGAACCCATATCAATAGAAGACGCAGTAATGCAATCTGATCCATTTGGAAGTACTCCAAACTGGCATGTTGCACATGTTACATGGTTTTTCCAAAAAATACTCGAAAAATACAAACAGAATATAGATGCTGATTCGATAAATACAGATTATCTTAATTCGTATTATCAACGATACAGAAAGATATTGCCAAAATCAGATAGAGGAAAATTCCCGAGGCCTAAAGTTTCGGAGACATTAAAATATCGGTCTTTAATCGAAGAGATGTTTCTAAAATTTCTAGATAACATAGAAAGGAACAACTCGTTGACTCGCAATTTGGTGTATGATATTGAATTGGCCAATCAACATGAAATGCAACACCAGGAGCTATTAGTTTATGATCTTCAGCACTATTTCCAGAGATTTGATGATGCAGAAGACAACTATCAACCTAAAATCAATAAAAGGCCCAAAAGTATCGATAGTCCTGTCGTAGAACAAACGATGGTAAAAATACCTGGAGGCCTGTATGAACTCGGATTTTCTGGAAGTGGGTTTTGTTATGACAATGAAGTACCAGAACATAAAACCTATCTCAACTCATATGAAATTGACAACTATCCTGTTACAAACAAGCAATTTTTGGCATTTATCGATGATGGGGGTTACGAAGATTACAGATTTTGGCTCTCTGATGGTTGGGACATTGTAACTGAAAAGAAATGGAACTCACCGTTATACTGGCAAAAAATGGATGGTTACTGGTACAAGAAAGATTTTGGCGGTCTGAATAGAATTTCACCAGATGAACCAGTTACAAATGTTAGCTATTATGAGGCAGATGCTTATTCAAAGTGGGCAGGCAAAAGATTGCCAACCGAAGAAGAATGGGAAAAAGCTGCAAGCTGGAACGAAGATTTGAAGAAAAAGACTCTCTATCCGTGGGGGGACGAGTTGCCTTCTAATATTAATGCCAACCTTTTAGAGTCTTGGAATTGGGCACCTTCTCAAATTGGATCCTATCCACAAGGAAAAAGTTACTATGGTTGTCAACAAATGCTAGGTGATGTCTGGGAATGGACATCCTCTGAATATGTCTTGTATCCTGGATTTAGATCAAAGTTTTCAGAATACACTGACAAGTGGGCAATTAATCAAAAAGTCTTACGTGGAGGATCGTTCGCAACTCCAAGGTCCCAAATTAGAAACAGTTACAGGAACTATTTCAAACCACATGAAAGAATTCCATTTTCAGGATTTAGATGCGTAAGGGATCTTCTTTAGCAAGATTAAACTGTATTGATTCTTTGGATCAGTAAAGTTTGCGATCACTTCAAGACCTGCGTTCTTAACTAATCCATAAAGCCTATTTTTTGAATATTTGTAAGAATTTTCTGTGTGAATAGTTTCACCTTCTTTGAAATGAAACTCCTTATCAATTGCTCCGATTCTTACTTTTTGATTTAACTTTGATTCCAAATGCATTTCTATTCTGTGTTCACGTAAATTATAAAATGACTTGTGTTCAAATGACGATAACTCAAAGCTTCCATCAAGTTCCTTGTTTATTCTTGACAAGACATTCAGGTTAAATTGCGATGTTATACCTTTCTTGTCATTATATGCCTTCTCTAATATTGATTTGTCTTTTTCAAGGTCAAAACCAATCAGTAGTGCATCGTTATTGCGAATATACTTTGATAATGAATGCAAAAATGCATTCGCCTCTTTGGGATCAAAATTTCCTATGCTTGATCCTAAGAATATTATTAATCTTTTATCTGGAATATTTCTTTTAGATTTCATATATTTATTTATGTTGATTAGTCCTTTGACATAATCCGAGCATACACCAAAGATTCGTAAATCAGGATATTCTCTTGATAGATCTCTGATAGATTTTTTTAGCATTTTAAGTGAAACATCTATCGGAAAATAAGTAATATTCTTCTGATTTGCAAGAAAAGCGCGCAAGAGTATTCTCGTTTTCTGGGAATTTCCATTTCCTAGTTCTATTATGGTTATTGCTTTTTCCTCCAGTATACCAATGATCTGACTTGCAGATTTTTTTAATATCTGAGCTTCGACACGATTAAGATAATATTCTGGCTGGTCGCATATTTCTTCAAATAGTTTTGATCCGACTTTATCGTAGAAAAACTTGGGCGAAATATGTTTTGGTTTATCATCTAGTCCCTTTTCAACGTCCTTTGCAAAGTCATTATTTATTATGAAATTCTCATTGTTATAAATTAGCATTCTACCGAAAAGTCCTCCCAATTCTGTTTAACGCATATCCTTCATTCATATTTTTCACGTCTTAATTTCCCGATATTTTTTTTAGATACTGTAGACCAAATCTTAAATCGTTTTTGTAGTCAGAGCTCAGGAAGGTGGGCTCAAACGTAAGATACTTTGAATATTTTATATTCTTAAGGGCTTCAATAATACTCTCAAAGTCTATGTGAGCCAAACCTGGCATCTTCCTGTTGTTATCTGATATGTGAACATGTTTTAAAATTTTATTGGAACGTATTATGGCATTATGTATTGAATCCTCCTCTATATTCATATGGAAAGTGTCTAGCAACAATCCTACGTTTTCTTGGTTAATTAGATCAATGATGTGTTTTGCGTCCTCAGCTGCCGTACACGCCGGAGTACTGTAGCGGTTCAACGGCTCAATGAGGATTTCAACGTTATAGTCCCTGGCATATTTTGCTAATTCCCTCAGTGGCCCAATTACAGAGGAGGCTAATTTTATTTTTTCACGTAGTAATAAGGTTTTGTGATTGCTATCAGAAACGAGTGGCTTGTTGCTAAATAGGCATATATTAAAAGTGCTACCTCCCAGCCTCTGGCAAAGGAGAATGCATTTTTTTACATAATTCTGAGCAGCAGTTAATAATTCATTGTCATCATTAACCAAATTGCGAAATTTTGAATGTCCACTGCTATGTCCCCACATACCAGTTATTCCAGATACGTCAATAGAATATGAATCAAGTTGATGTATTAGATTATCCACGTCAAGCGAATCAGGCTCTCCATAAACTTCCAACGAATTAAAGCCTAATTCATTTAAATTTTCAAGGGTAGTTTGTATTGGTTCCAAATTCTTAAACGATGATAGGGTAATTGAGTACTTCCAGGACATGTGCAATCAGATAGCTGCTATACCATACTTTTGAGATATTTGCCTATGGTAACGATATTCAGATTTTCAGCGTCATTTGTTTCGGGGATGTTTTTCATATTTGATACATATACCGGACCTGATTCGCCTTGTAATGGCAATCTTCCGTGCGAGCCTTTTAATAATTTACCGTTCAATGGTATTGATTTTGTAGCTGTTTCAAAGAATAATTCAACAGGATCATAGCCAGGTTTTCTATGAATATCAACCTTCCTGGCAAAACTTGGAGCTTTCAAAGGATCAAACCACCAGTAATAACTAAACCATTTATCTTTATCTGAAACTGCTATCAAATCGCCGCTTCTGGCATGATTAATTCTGAATCGCTGCTTTAACTCATCATCCAATATTAGGTCGACACCTTTTATCCCCTCTAGAATCTTTCTAACTGAATTCCTATAATTTTCTTTAATGTAAATGTGTGCCACTTGGTGGTCCACCATTGCAAATGCTTTACTGTACTCAAGATCTAAATATTCTAACCCTTCAATTTCTCTTACTGAAAGAACATCGTTCTCTCTAAGAATAGTATTCAATGGAATATCAGAACTAACATCTGTAAATCCGTATTCTGAGAAAATAATAAACTGTGTATCTTCTATTATGCCCATATCAGATACCTTTTTAATTAATCTTCCAATTAAATCATCGACAAACCTTAGATCGTCTTTTAAATTGTTATATGATGTTCCATTTTTTTGAAATGAATAATCTAGGTGCGGAATATATGTAAACAAGAAATTTGGTCTCTCATTTTCCAATACAAGTTCTGTTGCTTGTTCTATCCATTCGCTAGATTTTCTAGAAGTAAGCGGACCCCAATATGAAGTTAAATCAAATTTTCCTAATTTTTCTGCTATTTTTTCATAAAATCCGGGTGGTTTGCTATAACACCACATTATCATGCTTTCATCCATATGCAATGGACGGGGAGTTAGTACAAAATCTGCATTAGAGTACATGGTATTTTGCCAGAACAGAACTGCTGTCTTATGGTTACTAGCGCTCATTTTTAGAGTATCCCAGATTCTATCGGCCTGAACAAGGTTGCTTGATTGTTCCCAAAAGGAAATTGCATAATTTTGTCTATCATATAGTCCATTTGAAATAATTCCATGAACCTCAGGATACGTACCTGAAAGGAGACTGCTCTGTACTGTACATGTTACTGCAGGAAATACTGTTTCTAAATTCCTTGTTTCACCTCCTTGAGCGATTTTAAAAATATTTGGTGTGAGGGCCTCAGAAATATGGCTTTTCTGCAAACCTACAATATCGATCACTATTACATATTTAGGCATTAGAGTAATGAATTGTATCAAGAATTTAATTCTAATTATTTTATATCAAGTCATATACATCTTATTTGCCAATGCCAGCAAGGGTGCCATGAGAGTCAGGATGGCAAGTCCTAACTCTATTCCAATTATTCCTGTCAAAAAAATTGAGTCAAGCACGATAATTGACACAATCATGTTTTGCACTATTTGTTGCGTCCTTCGGGAATCTCTTGTACGAATCCTGATGATAGATACGATCATTATGAATGAAAATAATGCGAGTGGTATGAGCGATTCAAGTTTGAAAAATCCCATCAAGGAAAACAATAGGATTGAAGAAATAATGGTGGCTATGATAGCCGGAGGCAATAATAATTTTGTATTATCTGAAAAACCGCGAACCTCATATCTGCTTACGAATCCTATCAGTGATACGTAAACAAATGTAATTGTCAGTACTAATGTCAGTGTAGCAATTTGAGAATAGCTATCTATACTTGTAAGACCTATGCTTGCTCCCAACAATATGTTCATGACTCTCGCAGAGGCAATGGTGATGGGCCCTGCACGGGTATTTTTTAGGTATTTGTTATATCCAATAATAACCAAAAACAAAATTGATGAAATTACTAGAGTTGAAAAGCTGACCAATAAAGACAGAATTAGAGCTAGCGTTGAAAGTATTGCGACCAAAAAAATTGCAGATCTTTTTGATATTCTACCTGATGGCAGAGGTCTATTTGGCCTATCTTTCTTGTCTATATCAATGTCGTACAGATCGTTAAGTACAATGCCAGCACAGTAGAAAATAACTGAGATTGTAACTAGTAATAAAAATTGGGTAAATGATGTTAGTGTAAACGCCCAGGACGAGATGACAGCCATTCCAACCAAAATGTTTGAAGGGAGTGTAAACAGATTTGGTAGTCTAACCAGAACCAGGTAATCTTTGATACTGACGTTTTTCTTGAAAATCATTGGAATCAAATGAATTAAAATAGTAGATACAAAGCGACTGTATTATGGGATGACGTAAATATTCACTTCTTGACTAGGGATAGTCAAGTGCTCTAATAAACTTCATTGCTTCTTTGGCAGCATATATCGGGCAGTCCTGATAAGGATAAAGTTCTACTGTAACAAATCCATTGTAACCAATATCTTTGAGGGACTTAATGACAGAGGCGATATCTATTGCACCCTTTCCTAACATGAGATGACTATGTGTTCTATCAGCAGCGATGTCTTCTAGATGCACATGCCTAATATAGTCCGATAATTGTGTTATTAATTGACTTGGATCTTCTCCAACACAGAAAAAATGACCTACATCAAAATTCAATCCAATGTATTCGGAGTCAAAATTTCTAATAAACTGAATAAATTGCTGGGAATTTTCAATCAAAAGTCCTGGCTCGGGTTCAACAAGCACACTCACATTTTCACTTTCTGCAATAGGTAATACATCCCGAATACCGTTTTCAAAAATCTTGAATTGATCATTTTTACCTAATCCATCATTCTTAGTTGGACCTCCTGGTTCTGTTGATATATTATCAACTCCTAATTTTCGGGCTAGTTTTATGCAATCTATTGTATGTTCTATTCGCAATTTCCTAAGTTCGGAGGAATTCTCAATCCAAGATGGATGATGAGTATCCCCGATAGCAAAAAGGGTAAAGGCATTCAAATTGGAGATACTTATTTGCAAATCCAGCAATAATTTCTTGATTTCCTTACAATCTGCATCACTTAATGATCTTGGATATGCATGTGGCACGTCACAAAGAATCTCTATTCCCCTATAACCAATTTCAGACAAAAAGTTTATGGTGTCCTTTAGGGAATATTTTTTGAACGCATTTGTACTAAACGCAAATTCCATATCTTCTTGTTATGGGCTCCAATGGAAATTAGGAGATTGTTTAAAAAATTCATATGCATTGTAAAGTGTTACCTTTTCGATATCTTTGTTGCTGAAACCTTTTTTCTTCATTTCTCTTGCAACTAATGGAACACTTAAGGGATCTGAGACTCCCCAATCAGCAGAGCTATTTATCATAATTTTTTCCACACCGTTTTTTTCAATCATATCTATTGCTCTGGCAGGAGAAAGTTTTGTTATTGGATAAACAGTTAGACCCGCCCAACAGCCAAGTTCCAGAGTTTTCACTATAGTATCTTCAGTGTTATGGTCAATAAGAATTTTGTTTGATAATTCTAACATGTTCTTATTTTTAAGAACAGATTTTGTGCGTTCGATACCTCTTTTTTTATTAACGTGTGGCAGGTGGATCATCGCAAGCATATCTTTTTTTGATGCAATATCTAATTGCAATTGAAATAATTCCTCCTCCAAGTCATTAATTAGATTATAGCCAATTTCACCAATTGCAACTACTCTCTGTCTATCTAGATATTTTGACATGGCTTCAAGCGCATCTAGTGCAAGCGGTCTTTCGGTTGATTCTTTCGGATTCACAGACAAGCAAACGTAGTGATCAATAGCAAATTCTTTTGATCTTTGAGTTTCAAATGATATCATGTGTTCCCAGTAATCTTCAAATGTACCGACAGTCGTTCTTGGGCTACCCAACCAAAAAGACGGCTGGACGATTACCTCAATGCCTGCCTTCGACATTATTTCGTAATCATCAGTAGTTCTAGAGTACATATGTATATGCGGATCAAAAAAACGTCCCAAAAGTATTCACCCATATTGAAACGAATCCTTTTTTATATTTGTCTTGTGTATTTGAAAACCAAAAGAGGACTCCGCAGTTCGTGTTCTTTAATTACGGTTTAATTTAGATTATATGGTGCATAAACCTAGTTTAATAGTTCTAAAGAACCAGTTTGGAGGGAGTCTTTTATGCAAATATTAGACCAAAACGACGCATATTATAATTTTATAAACTCCTTAGACTCGGAATATACCAAAAAGTACTACAAATTCTGTCTGGAAAAATTCCTAAGTCATTACAAGCTTGAACTGACCTCATTTCTAAAACTCCAACAGCACGAAATGACGATGCTTATCATCAAATACCTAGTTGAAGAAAAGATTTCTAAACAATACAAAAACCTCATGAGTGCTAGTTTGAAGCATGCCTGCGAGATGAATGACGTTTTACTAAACTGGAAGAAAATCAAAAAATTTGTTAATTCTGAGAAAACTGGCAATGAATCAAACGGAAGGGGTAGGGCCTACACTCATGAAGAAATACAAAAAATATTAGATTTCTGTGATCAGCGTGTCAAAACAATCTTCCTTATACTAGCATCTACTGGAATGCGATCAGGTGCATTGCCTTCATTGAAATTGCAAGATTTAACAAAACTAAACGAAGTTTATAAGATGATTGCCTATTCCGGAGATAAGGAAGAGTATTTCACCTTTTGTACTCCTGAATGCGCCAAAGAAATAGACAATTATCTGGAATTTAGAAAAAGACACGGCGAAAAAATAAGA
>DATIFZ010000103.1:0-2317 GCA_035454925.1 Nitrososphaeraceae archaeon | reverse complement strand
ATATTTTATATTCTGCATTAAATAAGGACACCATAGTCGGTGAAGTGCTAAATAATTTTAGTTACCCTATTGAACTAGTTCGCATAACAGCAACAGTATATGACAAGAACGGAATTATTGTTGCAACAGGAGACAAATACGTTAACGACTATCCAATAAAGCCTGGAAGCAGGTCTGGATTTGACATTTTTTTAGATGAAACGTTACCTAGTAAAATTAAGTATACTCTTACAACAAGTTTTGAAAAATCAGAGGACGATAAACCTGAGGCGTTACAATTGAGCGTAGGTAAAAATTCAAAGAGCTCAAACACCTTCAGAGTCCTTGGAGAGGTAATGAATCAGGGTAAAAATGATGCCAATGCTGTGAAGGTGTCAGCAATATTTTACGACGAAAAACACAAGGTGCCGGACACAGATTACGTGTTTACAAATCCAGACATAATCAGCCCAAATAAAAAAGCGCCGTTTGAATTTTCATTTTACACAGATAATCCCGAGAAAATCAAATATATGGCCTTCAATGTTCAAAGTGATGAATATTCTCTAATAACAGAAAATGGTCAAAACAATACGATACCACAACAATAGCAGTCAAAAACGAACGTCGGGGTGAATTTGATTTTTAAGAATAATCAGAACTAGAAATCTCTAGTTCCCTCATGAAGAACTTTAGTTCACAACAACATAATAGTAGAAACTAATATCATTTTTGTTACATTGATAACAAGTGGCTCATTCAATTTTTCCCAAAATGACTGCGACTAGGATGACGCTCAGGATTCCTATGGTTATAGCAAGGATTAAACGTCTCAATGCAACGGGATTCAATTCTATTCTCCTTCATACACCCTAAAGTATTAGTCTTTTGCATTATTTTGAATTGGTTGATGAATGTGGACATCAATACATCTTTATTGTGCATAATAGTACTGTATTTAGAAGAATTTTGGAAAAAAATAAGTGCGATAAGTGTAACTTGACAATTCATCCTAATTTCATAGGTAATCATAAATGTGATCATCAAAATTGTCCAATTTGTAAAAGCCCGATTACACCTTCACAATATTGGTTCCACATAAGAACACATCCAGGACATGAAAATGATAGTCCCCCATTACCAAAAAGAAATACGTTTGAGAATAGAAAAAATGAAAGCTATTCCGGCCATGGTAATTATCGAAGCAACTAGTCAAGAATTAGGGTGAAACTTATAAACCTGATTGGCCCTTTGAAAGGAGGTAGACGTTTAAATGCCTATATTTATGGATACTCACAAAGTTCCCTTTACTAAACAACATCTTCAAGAACTCTGTGCATCACCCAGGGATGAATTTGGTGTAGCACATGTGGACCTTCTTTTCAATAAGGATGCGAATGTGTGTTTCTGTGTACTTGATGCACCAGATGAGGAAGCTGTTAGAAAGCATCATGAAAAAGCTAATGTCGACTGTGAATGGATTATTCAGGTTGAAACTGCAAAAACATAGTTCTTACTAGGTTATAGCATTGTTTATGATGAATGAAGATAGACTCTAATAGTTGGTATTGTGTTGTAATGTCTTCAGTCGTCGGCATGGGAATTGTTAACAATCCGATACTAACCCGGAAAGGATAACCAAACCCATCATTTTAATTATCATTCAAAATATGCATTCCAGATTGTTTTATTTTCTTTAAACAATAAAACTGACTAGACTTGCTATCTGCCTGCTTGGGAAATTAATTCCTTGTAATTGGAACCCAAGCAAGAGATACTAATTTAACAGAGATTCTAGATTTATCGGGTCTAATAGTAACTGTTTCAACTTCTGATTCTTTCTTAGTTTTCGAATCTAACATTGAAACCTCATTATCAAACTCAGAGTTTATCTTATCAAGTTCCTGACTTTGGTATCCTAGAGTCTCCTTTGCGTTTTGTACATCTTTTGTCTCTTTCATTGTTCTACTGATACCTTTCATAGCACTTCCGCCACGACCGTAGGAAGACGTTCCAATTCTCTTCCTACCCATAAATGCGCCTAATAGCGTAGCACCAATAGATACAGCAGTTTGCACTTTCTGCTGTTTTGCCTGCTCAGCTTGAATTCCCACCGCTTTCTGAGATCTATTAATTTTCTCTTGCAATGCGCTTATCTTTGGGGCATATTTTTGTCGCAGCTTTTCTACCAATTCATCTCGTAGTTCTCGCCTCTTCTGGTCTAGTCTTGCACGAAATTCACTTTCAGATTCTTCCACAGAAGAGAACAGCTGAGTAAATGGGTCTCTATACACATTTAATCTGATGTTTTGTGATAACCAAATAACAAAATCCTTAC
>DATIFZ010000102.1:0-2967 GCA_035454925.1 Nitrososphaeraceae archaeon | reverse complement strand
TAATAGTCCAAATCTGAGGCATTCAAATGTTCTACCTTTTCAATATTGATGTTTTTACGTTGATAAATTTAGAATATTCCCAAGGTATCATTTTCGAAACCAGGAATTTTAAATGATTTAGAAAAATATGTAACCGAAATGTCTCCATCCACGTCCCGGATTTTGGGAGAAAGCTAAATACTAGGTAACAGAAACCTAGTACATGCAGGGTTCGAATTCTGACGAACTCGAATTTGCCGATTTTGGGTGGAAAACTTTAATTCTATCTCATTAGTAATAGGTATCGGAATCCAGTAACAGGACTAATTTTAATGCTCATCCCGACGTCCGAATACTTGCCAATTTAATCATTACAACATGAACCTTCAAGTTATTAATCGAAATAGACTTTTCTCTTTAGGAGTGATTGAAAGAATAGTTTTAGCAAAAGTTATCTTGCAAATTTCGATAATTGTCTTGTTATACTAATGATGTTTGATACATCACTATAAATAGGAACGAAATTGTAACCAAAAACTATCTGGTCAACTTCCATCTGTTTTATTTTTTGAATGTCATCTCCAATCTGTTCTATCGTTCCAGTTAGAGGAAACCTTTGGCCTTGATTAGATTGACTCGAATCCGTTACATTCGGATAGGTTAATAGTATTACGCGAAATTTATTTGGATCTTTGTTTGCTTTCATTGCGAAATCTTTAATAGTATTGATAGAATTTTGTATATAGTCCAGAGGTCCTGCTAGAACTCCCAGCCATCCATTCAAATCATATTTTATTATTCTTGAAAATGTGCCTTGACTGAAACCTCCCAGATGGATAGGTATATGTGGCTTCTGAATTGGTTTTGGCCCTATTTTAGAAGGGGGGATATTATAGTAATCTCCGCTGAATTGGACTTGATCACTTGTCCATATCCTTTTTAAAGTATCAATCATCTCATCGGCTCTTTTACCTTTGTTCTTAAATGGTATGTTGGAAACATCGTATTCGTCCTTCGACCATCCAAGTCCGAGACCACATATAATTCTCCCTTTGGAAAGAATATCAAGTGTAGCAAAACTTCTTGCTAGAATGACAGGGTTGTGAAACAGCATATCTATAACTGATGTCCCTAGCGAAATCTTATTGGTAATGGAAGCCACGTAGCTGAGAGTTACTAATGGATCTAATACGTTTTGATATTGTGGTGGAAGACTCCCATCAGGTGTAGCTGGGTAAGGCGTCTGAGGAGTTAAAGGCGCCAAGAGTCTTTCTAAAACCCAAAGAGAATCGAACCCTTCATTTTCTGCCTGTTTGGCCACTTGAGAAATATTTTCTCTCGTAGCTTCTTGCCCTGTGACAGGCAATAAAATACCCACTTTCATGAATAGATCAATATGGTTGTCATTGCTATTAAATAGTTGTAGGGTTTGAAATTCGTGCGATTTTCCCTATTGGAACTGCGTGGGCTTATTTCTGTTTCATTAGTCACGAGCTCACTAATTTATAAGGACTTTTGCAATCTTAAAACTGGCTGCAATTACCTCCAAACATCTTTATCATCACAAATAAAAATATGATAGCTTATTATTCATTTTAATTATATACCTTTTGTGGACAAAAAGATAGTCAAATTAATTAAGAATACAAGAATTGGATATCTAGCTACAGCGTCTTCTAATATACAACCTTATGTGACTCCTGTTGTTTTTGTTCTGCAGAATGAGAATGTCTATGTTCCTCTTGACCAGAAACCCAAGACTGTCAATATTTTGGAATTGAGGAGAGTAAAGAATATTCAAGAGAACTCAAAGGTTTGCTTTCTTGTTCATCACTATGATGAAGATTGGACAAAACTGTGGTTTGTATTGATAACTGGCTATGCAACATTGGTGAATGCAACATCAGAAACATTAAAGGCAAAATTGAGAACAATTCATAATAAGTTTCTTAGCAAATATTCTCAATATAACAGAATAAGTGTTGGGAATTTCTACATCAGAATTAGAATTGATAAAACAGCATATTGGAATTATACTCAAATAAAATAAAGTTACTTTAAAAAAAGATTAGAACTCAATACCTGTACACGTTAGTAGAACCCCACTACACGCACCGTTCAAATCCCGATGTTGAAGACTAGTCTATTTTTAGGAATGTTTGATGTATTGTTTATAATAGTTTTTAAACTGTGGAGTAATATCCTCAACTTTCATACCATGTGCCTTTACTATATGCTCTGTGCCATCTTTCCAAAGTTCTTCTTCTGTCGCCCCTTTAGCAACATAATCGCATTCAATCGCTTTGGCTCCTGTGTCACGACACGCTAATGACAACATACTTTATTTGCTACTGAGGGCGTGTATATATTTATTCTCCTTATCTACTCATTAAAGAGTTGAAAGCTATTAAGTTTCGCATTTGGATCCGAATTCTTAACAATATGAATCGTTACGTCTTCCCTGGAAGTATGATTGCTGATACACTATATTGCACTGGATTAGCTAGGAGTAAAGACCGAGAGCGTATAGAACATGACGTCATTAAAAAAGGCATATCCTGTAGAGAATGATTTTGTCAGTCCGGTTGAGAATCGACTAAAAGAGGCAAATGATTCTGTAGACATATTCGAAGACTAAACCTGCGATCTTATCATGGCATAAAATAAAAGAGAGAACAAGCAATCCGTATCTATGGATGAGTTTAACAAAAAGGCAATTGCAACGTGGTCTTCAGGAGATTACCGTGGTATAGCAACATTTATTCCGCCTATATCGGCACATCTAGTACGATTAGTAAACATAAGTCCCGATAAATCTGTCCTTGATGTTGCATGTGGAAATGGAAATACCGCCATCACGGCTCGCAGAACGGGTGCAAGAGTCACGGGGTTAGATTTGACACCAGAACTCTTGGATCAGGCCGTTGAAGAAGAAAAGATGGCAGAAATTGACGGCATAGATTGGAAGCAAGGAGACGCCGAAGACCT
>DATIFZ010000101.1:0-24151 GCA_035454925.1 Nitrososphaeraceae archaeon | reverse complement strand
AATGAAGGAACTTTAAATCTTAATTTACCTATTTCACTTTCAACTTTGTCTAGACAACTAATGGGATTCGAAACCAACGCAATGAGAAAACTGGTATCACAAATTACATCCATTTATAGATCCTCTAAAGACCATATTATGAAAGTTTATACTTAATTACTTTCAAGTGGCGTCAATGCTTTTGGCATAGAATATCAAACTATTCTTAGAAGGGGATTTTCATAGTGTGATATAGTTTGAAGCTAAATTCTAATTAATATTTCATCTTTAGCAAAAAGTACATTATTAAGAATCAAAGATCATTAATGGTGTAATTGAAGGCGATAGAAACTCATATCATAGTGGATTGTACCCCCGATAGAATTTGGAACATACTTACTAATTTTGAAGAATACGAATCATGGAACCCGTTCATGACAAAAGTTCAAGGCGATGCTAAATTAGGGGCCAAGATTAAGGTCCAAATTCGCACTAAGGGTGAAAAACAGAGAATATACCATCCTATCATTACTAGACTCGAGATAAACAAAGAACTTCGATGGAAGGGAAAATCATTTTTGCCTGGTATTTTTGATGGGGAACGCATATTTCTTATTGAGAAATCCGCCTACAATAAAATTGCCTTCTATCACAAAGAATTATTCAGTGGTTTAGGTGTCAAACTAGTTGGAAATAAGCTAGATGAGAATCTTAGTGAAGGTTTCGAAAAGATGAACCAGGCGCTAAAGAAGCGAGCTGAGAATTCCTGAAAGGGTTAACAGTTTGAGTGAGCGAGAAATTAACAAGTTAAATGGGTATGTCCAGTCGACTGCACTCTGTCACTAGCATTCGCAAGTCTTTTTCTAGAGCATCCCTTAGTTTATTATTGTAAATTATTGCCGCGGGATGTATTGTGAGAAAAAAAAGTCTCCCATCTCTTTCAACAAATTTGCCACGATTTCCGAGTATTGATGATCCTCCAAGCATTGAATGGTAGGCTGTTCTGCCTAATATACAAATTATTTTTGGAGATACAATTGAAATTTCTCTTTCTAGATAGTTTTTGCAAAGACGTCGTTCGTCATCTGTTGGAACTCTATTGTTAGGAGGTCTACACTTTACAATATTAGTTACATATGTTCTTGCTCTGACTATTCCTGCATTGTCCAAACACTCATCGAGGATTTTTCCGGCCATTCCAACAAACGGTCTACCTTTCTGATCTTCATTTCTTCCAGGAGCCTCGCCGATAAACATGACAGTCGCTTTAGAATTACCCTCACCAGGAACTGCGTTAGTTCTATTCGTACACAAGGTGCACAGCTTGCACTTTATGACTTCCTCTCTTATTCTATCAATTTTATCGTTTGAGCTATTTATCAAATAGTAATACTGGTTTTTAATTTCAAACTACCATATATTATCTTACTACATTTCGTGAATTTCTTTTTCGAATTTATTTACATGTTCATTGATGTCTTGAATAAATTAGGATCATAGGGACCGCTGACAGTATTAAAAATAGTTAACCAATCTTAAAATAGAAAAGTACATTCAATTTCATTAGTTGCTTTGACAAATAGTTTTAACTAATGATTATTATTAGTATGTCTAGCAATACACAATAGGATGAGATCGAAAATAGATCAGTTGGAGGAGCAATCAAATCTGGAACAAGGTATCAAGACAACTAGAAAAAGCGTTATGGAGATTCCCACTGATAGAGTCCATAAAGATGACAAGTTTGTGACTGATGTCCATATGGAATCAAAAGATAAGGTATTCGAACAAATCAATATTAAAATCGATTTATTTCAAAGAACCGCAGTATTTAGTAACGACCCTTCGATGTGGATTTAAATAACTATAGATAACTCGACAATTACTAAACTCGCTTATTTTTCTTCCAACCAGTTGGTTATTTTGTAATATGCGCACTATCTTAAATCAGAGTAGTAAATACACTAATTCACGGAAATATGATATCAAGTCACACCTTTGACATGATTTAAAAATGGTTGTCCTCAAGTAGAATATCAATTGAGTTCTCAGATTGTTACACTCCACTATCGGAAGGGTGTCATAATAGTAACAGGACTTGACACTTTGCCTTATTGTACTGCTGACCCGATGACAAATACGCTGTACTCATATGGTCTTAACTACAAAAAAATAATCGAATATCTTGATGACAAGAACATAGTATATGACGACAAAGTACTGGATTTGTTACCTCTAAAAGATTTATCAAGAATCAATGTAAAGCTGCGAGCTTATCAACAAGAAGCTGTTGAAAATTGGTGTAAAGCGAAAACAGGATCAATAGTACTTCCTACAGGAGCTGGAAAAACCATGGTTGCATTAAAAATTATGGAAATAGTAAATTCACCAACTCTGATTGTGGTACCTACTCTTGATCTTATCAAACAATGGACTAAAATACTCTCAAGAAATTTTGATATTGAGATAGGACAAATTGGTGGTGGAATTGAAAATATTCAACCAATTACTGTTTCAACTTATGATTCTGCATATATTAAGGCACCATCGATCGGTAACAAGTTCTGGTTTTTGATATTTGATGAGGTACATCACTTACCTGCGCCATCATACAGACTGATTGCAGAAATGTTGGTAGCACCAATTAGATTGGGTCTTACTGCTACCATCGAACGGGAAGACCGTCTGGATGCAGATTTCCCCTATCTAATTGGAAGGTCTAGATTTCAAATATCAGCTAAGGAACTAGCTAAGCACAATTATCTTGCAAACTATACTATTGAGAGAAAACAAACATTCTTGTCAAAAGAGGAAAATCTGCAATATAAAGAAAATATGGTAGTTTATCATACTTGTTTGAAAAAAATTGGATTAAGAATGAATTCACACGGCGCCTTTAAACGGCTAATCATGATGTCGTCGAAAAATAATTTTGCCAGACGCGCACTTGTAGCTAGGAATAAAGCAATGGACACTGCCCTAAACAGCAAATCTAAATTGACTGAAATTGGTAAAATATTATCTGAAAACAAAAATCTCAAGACCATTATCTTTACACAACACAACAAACTCGTTTACGAAATATCCAATAATTTCCTTATCCCATTTATTACATACAAGTCTTCCAAAGAGGAAAGGGAAGATGTGCTTACAGGTTTCAAAGACGGTAGGTACAAGGCAATTGTTACTTCAAAAGTGTTGGATGAGGGAATTGATGTTCCTGACGCTCAGCTAGGAATTTTAGTCAGTGGTAGCGGTAGTAGCAGGGAATTTATTCAAAGATTGGGAAGGTTACTAAGACCAAAATATGACAATAAACAAGCAAGGTTGATAGAAATCGTGTCAAGCGGGACTTCAGAAACTCAAACAAGTGAAAGAAGACATAAGAAGATAGAGATATGAATTTTCAATACTCTATTTCATCAGAAGAAAATACCATCCGTCACATGATTCAACACAGTTTGTAGTCTTGAGTCAACTTCCAAATGATGTTAATGTTAATTGATTATCCCTTTCTGAAAGTTCCACAGTGGACTTTACCATGCGCAGAGTACCGCTATCCTTCGAATCTTTTATATAAATTACATATATCAACGCAGAGTTCTTTCTATTTGTTTTTCTTATCACTCTGCCTATTCTTTGAGCAATTTGGTTAAAATTTGAACTGTTCGATATTATTATTGCTATACCTACTTCAGGGATGTCATATCCTATTTCAAGCGTGTGCACAGATAACAGAGGGTAGTATTCTTTTCCCCATGCATCCAAAATGTTCTTTCTTTGATTAGAAGGTATTTTATTATGGATGGATCTGGATGGTATTCCGTTTGATGCAAGCACCTCTTCTAATTTCTTTATTGATTCAATCGTCTCGCTGAATATCATAATGGGTTCAAAAGGATGCTTCTGTACGATCCTTACTGCGAATAGTAACTTGTTCTGTGCAGAGCTGAGCAATTCTTTTCTTTTTCTAACATTTTCAAACCACAATTTTGCCAGTTTTGCATTGTACCCACCTTTAAATAAAAAAACTGAAATTCTTTTCGGATCAAATACTCCTAGCTTTCGCGATAGAAAGGATATTTTTCTAGAAGTTTCAACATAAATTTTTTTTTCAGATTCAGTAAAGTTTACAGGCACAGATACAACTTGTGGCTTGGCTAATCTTCCATCAGTTACCGCGTCCTTTATCATATATTTCTTTACAGGTGGCAGGATTCTAATTATTGTATTATAACGAGTATCATTCTCATTTATGGTAGCAGTTAGTCCTAATACTGCTTTCGTAGGATCTTCATTTATTATGTCAAATATCTTCTTAAATTCCTTGGCTGTATCACTGAGTAAGTGAATTTCGTCTAAAATTATCATATTGGAGTTTCTAATTAATTCAATATGATTAATCACGCTCTGATAGGTACTTATTGTTATTTCCTTTATTTCCTTTTGTTCGCCAAAAAAGGTTCCAACAGATTCCCTCGGCAAACCGTATCTAATCAAGCGGTTTACGTTCTGTTCAATAAGAACTATTCGCGGGACTATAAATAAAATTCTGAATTCTTTATTTAATTTCCTTTCGGCGGAATATTTTGAAGACAACATTGATTCATTATTGTGTTTTATTTCTGCTAGTCGTCGAGCGCATTCAAATGCAATTTCAGTTTTTCCAGTCCCGGTGCTATAAATTATTGAACCCCTAAACCTATTTTTGAACCATGCGTCGACCGCATCTTGCTGATCAGCCTTGAGTTCAAAAGGAAATCTTAGTTTTAGAATCGCTGCCAATATTCCAAATTTAGCACTTATCTACTAAATTCTTTACTACAAGATACCTTCAGGAGACATAATTCAAATTAATAACTCAAAATTTTATGAGTGAGTTTTTGTCGAGAATCATCAGTATGCCACTTGATTTGACGACTACATCTGAGATGCATATACCATACTTTGGACATCGATTCGGGATGACTATGGCAAGATTAGAAAACGCACATTGGAGTCTTTACTCTACTTTTGTGATACTCACATAACAATTGAAAATAAATACATCTAACCAGATAATCAAATGATGGTTATTCGTAAACCTGTTCTGCTAATTGATGACACAAAAAATTCTCGAATGGCTATTGAGTTTTTACAAAGTAACAATATACAATTTGTTGAGTATCATATTAGTAAATTCGAACAGGATTGTTGCGTAGACCTACCAACGACTCAAGCTCCGACATTATTTGCCCCTGAAGGAATATTTCGGAACCTGGAAGGAATCAAAGAATATCTCCACGTAGAAAAAAATAGGACAAATGAGGTTAGTGAGAGCGCGTATTGGTAGTATGAATTGAATAATCTATTATAAAATAGTCCAATTTCAGTAATTTCTTCTTTCTAGAGAGTATGAATCACACACTCAAATTCTAAATCTGCCAACATAGGTATCTCATTTCAACACCGACCCAGTTTTAGTTGGAATATATCTAAATGGAATGACATTCCGATTCAATTTCCTGTACTGGATTTTCAACCTTAATCTCAGTCTCTTACCTGTAATCTCATCTCTATTATATTGTTGAATGATGAAATATCTCACAAACTAAGTTGTAAGATTGGAATGCTCAGTCAACAAAAATTAAATAGCAAGTAATTATATCAGATTTCAATCAGATCATCGTGATTAATTTACTAAAGTTATCTTCATGCAATGCATGGAGAGGCAATCAATTGGCATTTTGTACATCTGTGGTTACATTTTTGGTTCTTATTTTTACCAATACGCTTGTTCAGTCCAACAATATCTACGGTCAATCCGACCCATTTAACTCCGATAATTCATGTTCAAAGCTCTCCGTCAGTGGTATTACTGCCAGTGGAGCTGATGCTTTAAATCCACCATCACACGCCATAGATCAGAATATCAATACTCGCTGGTCTAACTTGGGTCTAGGGTCATGGATACAACTTGACTTGGGTAATGAGAACATCATTTGCAGTATAGGAATTAATTGGCATAGAGGAAATGAGCGCATAAATTCATTTGCAATAGCAATATCTAAAGATGGTAAAATTTTTACTAATGTATTTTCTGGCAAGAGTGAAGGCGCCTCATTAACTGAACAAAATTACAATACGCAATCAAAGACAGGGAGATTCGTCAGAGTTATTGTTACGGCGAACACGCAAAGTAACTGGATTAGTATAAGCGAATTAAGGGTATATGGTTACAAGCCTATCTCCGAATCTTGTGTTAATAGTCAGATTTCGCAGGTAGCTGCGTCAAGCAGTCAGGTTGGATTTCCACCGTCAAATTTGATTGATAATAATCTCAACACTATTTGGTCTAATTACGGTATAGGCTCATCGATACAAATTGATTTAGGTTTTGCCAAGCGCATTTGCAACCTGGATATAGCTTGGTACAAGGGAGATGAGCGTCAAAATAACTTTGTTATATCTACTTCACAAGATGGTACATCATTCAAAAACGTGTTATCTACCACAAGTAGTGGAAAGTCAGTATCGTATGAAAAATATGCATTTTCGGATAACCTCGCAAGATACATAAAGCTTACTGTCAATGGTAACACACAAAATAATTATGCCAGTATTGCTGAGATTAGAGCACAAGTACCAACATCGAGTCAATCACAAGTTGGATGCGTTGAAGGTAATATTCAAAATGCGAAAGCCTCCGGTAGCCAGACAGGTTTTCCTGGTAGTAATGTTCTTGATGATAATCTAGATACCAGGTGGTCAAATAATGGAGTAGGCTCGTGGGTACAGGTTGATTTAGGAACTAGTAACAAAATTTGTGAGATCAACATTGCCTGGTATAAGGGGAATGAGCGTCAAAATAATTTTGTTATATCTACTTCAACTGACGGAGTTACGTTCACAAACATATTTACTGGTAAGAGCAGCGGTACAACTCTAAATCCTGAAAAATATGAAGTTGTTGATACTAATGCAAGGTACCTAAGGATAACCGTTAATGGAAACACGCAGAATAGTTATGCCAGTATAACAGAAATATTTGTAAGGGTGCAATCAACTTCAACTCCAGTCTCATCAAACTATTATATAGGTGCAGCAGGGGATTGGGGCTCTGCTCGCAATGATAACTGGGAAAATACTGTGGCTCTAATGAAAAATAATAAGGTAAATCTAGCACTCGGACTTGGGGATTATTCTTATGGTACTGTGGGTGACTTTATTCCTGTTGTTGATAATCTAAAAGCGGCAGGGATACCGTTTAAGGGTGTACTGGGAAATCATGATACCAGCTCATATTCTAAACTGTTCGATCAGCCTTCTATGCTATTCGCGTTCGACGCAGGGCAGGCAAGAATCATATTGCTAAATACGGAGGATTCGATTTCATCTAATACAATGTTCTTAGAAAACGAATTGAAAACTACTAAACAACCATGGAAGATAGTAGCAATGCACAAGCCACTGTACACTAGTCCATCAAATCATCCAGAAGAAAAGGATTTGGCAAATAAATTACAACCACTTTTTGACCAGTATAAAGTAGATTTAGTTCTTTATGGTCATAATCACAACTATGAACGCATTAAGTTTCCGGATAAACCAACTGTTTTTATTCAAGCCGGTACGGCAGGAGAATCACACTACGATATTAGGGGAGACAGGACTGGAGACGGTGTACAATATCAAGATGACAATAATTTCGGAATTGCTAAGATTACAGTAAACAGTAATACCTTATCGGGTCAATTCATATCTCATAACGGCAAGCTAATGGATAGCTTTACTATGACAAAATAGTCATGTCACACTGGATTTTTTCAGTATTTCAATTTGAATAACAACTAATCTGAAAATTAACGGCAATTAGTAACGAATATTTTTATTTAGAGAAGTTGTCATTAGCCTTCAGAATCTAGAATTGTTCAGATTAAATAAACTTAATATATTGTTACGTAACTCTCTCGACCTACAGTTAAAATGCTGATAATCTTTGATGTAGAAGGCGTTCTTCTCAATGCAGAGTATCTTCCCGTTCTTGCGCAAAAACTTGGTCCTATCAAAGAAAAAGAAATCTGGGATATTACAAAGCAAGGAATTAGGGGAGAAATAGACTGGGAAGAAGGACTCAAAAAACGAGTCAACGCTTTAAGAGGAACTCCATTTGAAGACGCCAAGTACATTGCAGATAATCTGGAAATTATGCCTGGTGCAAGAAAGCTCTGCTATGCGCTAAAAAAGGCCGGCTGGAAAATGATAGCCATCTCGGGGGGCTTTACTATAATCACAGATAAACTTAAAGAGGAATTGTATCTGGATAGAATTTTTTCAAATGAGTTGATATTTAGAGACGGAAAGCTAGATGCCGTTAAAATTAACGTAAGTTCAGATAAATCACTGGGAGTAAAATCGACAATAAAGGAATGGGGAATAAAAAAGGAGGAAATTGTCGTAGTGGTAGATGGAGCAAATGATCTAAAACTATTTGACATAGCTGGCTATACCGTAGGTTTCTGTCCAGTTGACATCGTTAAACAAAGAGCAGACACTACAATCGAAATAAGAGATTTGTCAATTCTGTTGAGTCTTTTGGAAAAGAAATTTGGTAAGACAATAGAGACGCAGTTATGAAATCTTTTATTCATAAATCGATTATTCATTATGCATGAATTTGGTAATGTAGAGATTATCTCAATTCTGATTAACGAGGATATACAGGAAGGAGACGACATAGGCGATCTTATTTTAAAGTCTATTAAGGAAAACAAAGAGTCTTTAAAAGAGAACGATGTTATTGTTATAACACATAAGATAATATCAAAATCAGAAGGAAGAACAATTGATCTAACAAAGATAATTCCTTCTGAAGAATCAAAAAAAATTTCTTCTCACACCGGAAAGGATCCCAAGCTCGTAGAACTTATTATCTCGCAATCCAATGAAATAATCAAAATACAGCGAGATATCATTATCACTGAAACAAAACATGGATTTGTTTGTGCTAATTCCGGAATTGATACCAGTAATGTGGGCAAGTCCAATCATGTAGTACTGTTACCTGTCGACCCAGATCAATCGGCTAGAAATATTAAGAATTACATAGAATCAAGAACCAAGACAAATGTAGCCGTAATAATTTCCGATACATTTGGCAGGCCCTTTAGGAAAGGCCAGGTTAACGTAGCGATTGGAGTAGCAGGCATTGATCCGATCAAGAGTTACATAGGAGATTCTGATATGTATGGGAATATTCTTAGGGTTACTGAAATAGCAATTGCGGATGAAATAGCGTCAGCAGCTGAACTTGTCATGGGAAAATCTTTACGTGTACCTGCAACAATAGTCCGGGGTTACGATTTTTCATCCTATGATGGTACCATATCGAAAGTTACTAGAGCCAAAAAAGATGACTTATTCAGATAATCCTGAATCTTATCTTTGTGAAAATATATTAACACGATTCATTTGAAATCAAGTTTACGATATGAAATTTGAATAACTTATAAACATTTAATATAAACAGCACCCTGATTATTAATGTTAAGAATGAATATGACGGTCGACAATGGTAATGAGGAATCGTTTGACAAAGTTATTGATGTTAGAGGATTATATTGTCCAGAACCTGTTTTTAGGACTAAAATTGAAATTGAAAAATTAGGTATTGGAAGCAAACTCAAAATTATAGCTGATGACCCTGAATCGGAAGAAGATATAACAAGATGGGCAGAAAAAACCGGTCATAATTTGTTATCTGTGCAAAAGAAGGATAATGAACTTGAATTTGTAATAAAGAAGACGAAGTGAACTAGATGACATCCATAATTGGACCTGAAATATTACAACGTATAGGGAATACTCCACTACACGAACTCTCGTCATACTCCACTGAAAATATTAAATTCTATGCCAAGTTAGAATGGTATAATCCATTTGGTTCCGTTAAAGACAGAGCCGCGTATTGGATGATTAAGGATGCTGAAAAGAAAGGCTCACTTGTGAAAGGCAAGAGTATCATTATTGAACCTACTTCTGGAAATACGGGAATAGCCTTGGCTGGTATAGCTTCATCAATGGGTTATAAAGTAGAAATCGTTATTCCTGAGAAAGTTAGCGCAGAAACCAAGAGAATCCTTAGAAACCTTGGAGCAACACTCCATGAAACTTCAGACGATCTATGCCCACGTGTAGGAGCAGGGACCGATCAAAGTATTGCCCTTGCTACTGCCATTGCAAAACCTAGATCAGATATCTATTATATGCCAAATCAATATGAAAACGATTCCAATTTTCTTGCCCATTATGAGAGTACTGGTCCAGAGATTTGGGAACAATCAAATGGACAGGTAACACATCTCTTCACCGGCTGTGGGACAGGAGGCACGATTACGGGAACAGGAACTTTTCTTAAGGAGAAGAATGAAAATCTGAAGGTGATTGCTATTCAAGCACAACAGAATCATTTACTTCAGGGTTTGAGAAACTTTGAGGAATCATCCATGCCCGATCTTTTCAAACGCAGAGAGAGTATAGTTGATGATTGGATGACTGCCACAAATCAGGATTCATTTAATGCTGTAAAGGAATTACTTGAAAAGGAGGGCCTGTTCGTAGGTCCATCTTCAGGTTCTGTAATGTCATGTATGCTGAAATATTCAATGAAAATAGATAAAGGCGTCATAGTAGGTATTTTTGCTGATGATGGCAGGAAATTCAAGAGTCTATACAAAGAACAAAATGTTTTAGCGGAAAATGATTATGTTTCTGCGTTGGAGAAACTACCTGAATTGTATATTAAAAATTAATTCATTTGTGAGATTTATTTTCACTCAGCCATTTTTCTACATCAAGTGCCGCCATACATCCAAATCCAGCAGCCGTGACCGCTTGTCGATAACGATAATCATGAACGTCTCCAGCCGCGAAAACTCCTTCCACACTAGTCCTTGTATTTTCCTTAAGTACGACATAACCTTTGTCATCCAACTCTAACTCATCTTTGAAAATCGAGGTATTGGGCTCATGACCGATTGCTACAAATAGTCCCCCTACTGATAGATTTTGGGTCTTGCCTGTTGTCAAGTTCTTTACATCGATACTTTCTATTTTCTTATTACCTGTAATTCTAGTTACAACATTATTCCATACGATTTGAATTTTTGAGTTTTCAAAGGCCTTGTCCTGTAGAATCTTGCTTGCTCGAAGAAAATCTCTTCTATGTATAATCTTGACAGATTTACCAAATTTAGTAAGGAAAGTTGCCTCTTCAATTGCAGTATCGCCCCCACCTATAACTGCAATCTCTTCTCCTTTGAAAAATGGCCCGTCACATGTGGCGCAGTAAGAAACACCCCTTCCACCAAATTCTTGCTCTCCATCGACACCCAGCTTCCTCGGTGATGCTCCAGTACATAGTAATATTGCTCTTCCTTCATAAGTTTCAGAATGAGTTGATATTAAGAATGGACGTTTTTTGAAATCCACCTTCAGTACTTCATCATCTACTATTGTCGTTGCAAATCGTTCAGCTTGCTGTCTCATGTTCATCATGAGCTCTGGTCCAAAAATTCCATTAGGAAAACCTGGATAATTTTCAACTTCACTAGTTGTCATTAGCTGACCCCCTGGCAGAGATCCAGAAATTATTAGTGTTTTGAGTTTTGCACGCGAAGTATAAACACCTGCAGTAAATCCTGCTGGTCCTGAACCAATAATTATCACATCATAAAAATTCTTTGCATATGTCGGCTCCTCGGAGCCATGGTTTGCATTTTTTGACATGTATGATTAACTGGAGGAATGAAGATTATACCATTTAATAATTTGTTCGGAATTAAAGTAGACACTATAAAGCTCGGTCTGATTATAAATAACTAGACTGATTTCCATGCTGAATTATTTTCCAGCTTTATCCAATACTCCTATATGTTCTTCACACAGTACTGGATTCAGTACCTGTGAATAAATTAGCTCCTCCTGCCAATGGGAATTGAACAATCTGCAAGGATAATTTGAACAAAAGGGGTTACCATCCGTAAGAAAAAAAAACAGCTTGAATAACATTGCCCGTCGCTACCTGTGGCAGCCTGGAGTCACCATAAATTACATATCTATTGGCAAATTCATTAAAAATTTCTTTACTATTTTTAGAGAGCAAATCTCTCATCATCTGTTTCAAATTATATGCCTTTGGTCTAGCGGGTACTTCGACAATACTAGGTGTAGATATTATCGTAGGATAGCCACAAATTATTGGCCTTGCATGAAATCTCCTGTCGTTTTCGTCGAATGTGCATACCATTTTGTCTTCAATGATGATGTGTACGTGCTCTAAATGGATCTCATTATCATCGATGATGTTGGTGTAGATTCTTAGAAGGTAAAAACCATCAATGAATATAAGGGTCTTGATGAATTTTGGAATTCAGCTTGTTGAAAAACATCTTTAGTTAATTGAGTTACTAGTTTTCCCCCAAAATAAGCTGCGATAGTGCTCTCACTAAAATAATCTTCTGACGATCTCAAGTCAATATTGATAAAAGGAAATATCTTTTGCAACTGGTTTAAAATTTTAGTTGTTAGAGAAGTTGAGAAACAAAAAGAGTAGAGATGTACATATGATAGCTTCATATGTATATCACTAATTGTATGGTTAGCTAACTTTTATGTCTGGATTTGGTACCTTCTTGAGTTTGCTTATCGCTACATGCGCAGCCTTCCTGCCTGATAATAACATTGATCCAAACGTAGGACCCATTCTCGGCAATCCATGGGTTTCAGTTGCTGACATTCCAGCCGCGATTAGTCCTGGGTAAACTTCGCCGGTGTATTCCACCACCGCATCTTCTCCTGTTACAGACATGGGTTCCATTCCTTTCCACTTTACATATCCTCTATCCATTAGTCTCTTTACAGCAACTGAATCGTGTCCTGAAGCATCTATTACTATTTTTGATTCAAGAGCAACAGGATCTACACACGTTATATTTCTTGGAAGTGCAGAAACAGGCATCCAATTTACAACTACTCCTCCAACTCTTTCATTTTTTAAAACTAGGTCATCAAATTTTGTTAGTTGTAAGAATCTGACTCCGGAATCACAGGCGGCAGCAATTAATTTTGAACATGCGTGCGGTCCCCAAGTAGCATACAATGCATCCGAAATTTTTCTATATGGTACTCCAAGTTCGTCCCAAATTTTATTAGCTGGATATCTAACCGTCACAGGATTCATCATGTATCCACCTACCCAATACCCTCCACCAATATAGTTATTCTGTTCTATGATAAGGGTATGAACTCCGTTCATACATAATTCTCTTCCAGCCATAAGCCCTGCTGGACCCGCTCCAATGATAATCACATCACAATCACTATACTCAATCAACGTCTCATTGAACATTTGGGCTATTGTTCTCGTAATTTCTTTTTCACTTGCATCGCTGAAAATTTTTTCCATAACTGAATTAACGCTCTATCTTGTATTAATATTATATGTATCGACCCATTCTAGCTGTGTGTAGTATTGAAATTTTAATTAAAAGCATTTAGTGATATTTTTATGCCGGACCACACTGCCAAAAGACTTTTGTGGTATTTATTTGCGGGTTCAAAAGGAGGGGAAAACAGAGTCAAAATCATTAACCTGATATAGGAAACTCCCCTTAACATTAACCGTATGGCAGAAGTTATAAATCTTGATTATAAGGCAGTTCAACATCATGTAGATGTGTTAGAAAAAAATAACCTGGTTTCTCATATGGGTGAAAAATATGGAATAATGTATTTTGTTTCTAATTATCTGGAATCTAATATTGACACATACAAGGAAATCGTAAGCAAAATCAGCAAATCAAAAAGCTAGAGAATTTGATAACAATAACTCGTTTCTAGATCTAAATGAATTGGATATTTTATTCATATTGTTCTAGATAAGGGACCGTTTCTAACCTTTTCAATTATGTTTTCAAGCAGACTGGTTAATTCAGCCTTGTGGGAATCGAGATACTCTCGACCTTTGTCATTCAGTCTCACCTGATATACTCTCAGATCACGATGGTGATCGAAGAATTGTTCAATCATGGTATTTCCATGCTTGGTTGGACTTGTTAATTGGTCAAATGTTTCGATTGTTTGGCCCAAGTCTCCGTTTTTGATGGATTCAATTGATTTATCTAATATTTCAATAATATCCTTGATTTCCTGAATAGGAGCAGAATACTCTTTAGATTTCATTAATCCAGATCGCTTTACTTCTCCTAGTTTATCAGAAATGTCTCTTGATAATTCGTAATACTCTTCTTTTCCTGTCAGTGACTTCTTCTGCTTAATTATCACCAATCCCTTCATGCTTAGTCTCAAAATAGCGTCTTCAACATCCTCCTTGTCCATACCAGTTGCCCAAACTATTTTACCGACATAGTCGTAGCCCTGACGCAGTGACTCTAGCACGACTACTTCAATAATCCTCATAAATCCTTCCTCAGCGCGAGCGTTTTCAAAATCCATATCCCGAACAGCTTTTTTTGCATGGGAAATATCTATCTCAATAGCTCTTTTCAAAGCTTCCA
The DNA here is from genome assembly GCA_035454925.1 of Nitrososphaeraceae archaeon. Taxonomy (GTDB): domain Archaea; phylum Thermoproteota; class Nitrososphaeria; order Nitrososphaerales; family Nitrososphaeraceae; genus TA-21. Next base: position 9,617 of record DATIFZ010000101.1, on the reverse strand, counting down.
TTCCGTCATCTACTTTGCCATCCAAGGTAAGGTAACATGCATAGTTGTACCAAACCATCCCATCATTTGGATTTGCGTCTAACGCTTTTGTACAACATTCAATAGCTTTGGTATAGTTATTCATTTTATAATATGCAAGACCCTTCAGATTCCATGCTTCATAATTATCTGGATCAATATTCAATGCCATATCATACGAAGAAATGGCGAAAGAATAATCTCGCAAGTGGAAGTGAGCGTATCCTTTTTTAATCCATGCCTCGACAAATTTTGGATCTAATCTTAGAGCAAGTTCAAAGCTGCGTATTGCATCGCTTAATTTATCGTTAGACATATGGTTTATTCCTTTTTTATACAGGTCACGAACCTGGAAGTCACGATGATCTAATGTGTTCTTGGTTTCTTCATTATTAGAAGCATTTTCATTCCTGTCCTTGGCTCTAAAGAATCTGCTCATCATTATTGGTTAATGCTTTCAAGATAAATAGATTTGGACAACTAGCATTTCTCTGATTCAATAAATATTCAAGGGAGCATTATCCAGTTGTATCAGACTCTTATCGATCGTACACTAAGCTGAAGGGTTTTTGAATACATATTTTGTATAACTCCGTTAGACAAAACGTTGGACTTACCAGATATTAGTACTATATCGTAACCAAGTAACATAATGGAAATCAAAAACCATTCAACTATCAAATCGAATACAAAAATTTAGAGGTCAGTCATGCGGTCTGTCCAGTCGGAATTTCCCATGATATCTGGAATCAAAATTAGTACATTGTCGAAAATAATGCGGCAAATTAACAATATCAAGAGTAGATCCCGCTGCAGAACATGATCCTATTTGATTGTCAATATTTATTTAAATTCCAAGACAACAATCAAGTTAATGAAAAATTATTGTTATTGTATTTTTGTGACTACTTTTCCAGTTCATTATCTGAATTAGAGTAAATTCATGAAGACGCTTAACAATATGATTTACTTGCTAGTAACACACGCATTTCTATATCAGGTACCTAAGAATCATGACTTGGCTTTTTTCCTATTCACATGAATTGTATTCCCGAACAGCCATTGGACTGAATTATTTACATGAACTTATTGGAAATAATGATTTTAAACGAGAATAATCCAAAATCTGATTCGATATTTCATTTATGCAGAACTGAATATTATAGGACACAGCTTACCAAATCCTCGGATTACTTTCTACCCGAGATCACTAGGGCATATGCTGTGCTCAAGATGAGCTCGAATGTCTTATACTAATATTTATGTTATTTGCATAAAATCACACTTTTATGATTAATTATAATTATACACATTTTATATTAGAATCATTAGAATTTCATATTGTATTGTTATATTTTTTATACTTCTCTAAAATATTGGTGAATAATGTTTAGGAAGAACCTCACTATCTTTATGTTAGTTGGAATTTTGACAACAATTACTGCAACATCAGCTTTCCTAATGAATGCTTCGGCTTACAAGCCTGATGATCCTGCTGCAAAATATCACTGCTTTGCAACTGATGCCAATGGAAATTATAATTTAACTGCAGAAGGGGATTTGATTCCTTGTAGGATTGACACAGGTGACAATGCATGGATGCTGACAGCCTCTGCTCTAGTACTCATTATGACTCCTGGTGGTTTGGCTATATTTTATGCTGGACTATCAAGACAAAAAAATGCTGTAAATACACTTCACATGGTACTTATGACTACAGGAATTATTGCTGTACAATGGACCTTATGGGGATATAGCTTAGCTTTCGGCCCAGATGCAGGTGGCTATGGTTTTATTGGGACACTAGATTGGGCAGGACTTGAGAATGTTCTTCACGACGTTCCCTCAGTCGCATATGGAGGAATAACTGGAACGACCATTCCGCACCAGACTTACATGGTATTCCAGATGATGTTCGCAATTATCACTCCTGCACTTATTGTGGCGTCTGTCGCTGAAAGAATGAAATACAGTGCATTCGTTATTTTCATCATACTGTGGGCTACTTTCGTTTACGACTTCGCCGCTCATTGGACATGGTCGATTTCAGGTGCAGATAATTATGGAATGAATCCCGGTTATTCTGGCTTTGGATGGACCGGTACACTCGGGTCGCTTGACTTTGCTGGCGGGACTGTCATTCACATAACTTCTGGATGGTCGGGTCTTGTTATCGCATTGATGTTGGGCAGAAGAATAGGATATGGCAAAGTACCGATGGAACCACACAACATTTCACTGGTTGTTTTGGGGGCTGCCTTACTGTGGTTTGGATGGTTCGGTTTCAATGCTGGTTCTGCCGCTGCAGCAGCCACAAACGCTACAAGCGCCTTTGTTGCGACACAGATTGCTACAGGAATGGCCGTAGTGACTTGGGCACTGTTGTCATGGGCTCACACAGGTAGAGCATCAACAGTTGGAGCCGCTTCCGGTGCTGTAGCTGGACTAGTAGCAATTACGCCAGCTTCCGGATTTGTTTCGCCAATGTCGGCACTTGTTATTGGAATAATAGCTTCAGTCGCATGTTACGCAGCAGTTATGTTCAAGAATAGTAGAAAATGGGACGATGCATTGGATACTTGGGGTGTGCACGGAATTGGTGGACTTGCAGGAGCTCTCTGTACAGGATTATTTGCCGAGAAGAGATTCACACCTTGGGGAGACGATGGGTTAGTCTTCGGCAATCCAGCTCAATTATATGAAAATGCCGTAGGTGCATTTGCAGCTTTGGCATGGGCAATGGGTCTAACTGCAATAATCATCAAAGTGATGGATAAAGTGTGGCCAGGAGGCATAAGAGTCACTCCAAAAGAAGAAGAAATTGGCTTGGACTTGACACAACACGGCGAACGAGCTTACGTAAGCGAATAACTACCTCTTTTTTTCCAATTTTTTTATTTTTCTCTCAAATCTAATAATAAATTTTTCATTTGTATGCTTAAATATATTCAAATAATAGGACTAACATGACCGATAAATTTACAATCGTCAGATATAGCGCGGGAAACGATAAATTTGAAATTTTGGTCAAGCCCGACCCTGCACTAGAGTATAAACTAGGTAAAAAAATGGATATTTCGAATATCATGATTTCAGATGAGATATACTCGGATGCTAATAAGGGGACTAGATGCTCCTCTGAGAAGTTAATGAAGCATTTTAAGACAACAGATCAATTAGAAATCGCAAAGCAGATCATGGACAAAGGGGATCTAAATTTGAATACTGATCAACGAAGGAAAATGATTGAAGAGAAGAAGAGACAGATTGTTGAGTATATCAATAAGAATTTTGTAGACCCCAAAAGCCACATGCCACATCCGATCTCTAGGATTAACGCCGTCCTTGATGAGGCAAGAGTAGCAATTGATCCGTTCAAAAGATTAGATGATCAACTCAAGAATATAATTGAACCTTTAAGAAAAATAATACCACTAAAATCTGAGATATTAGAACTAACTGTGACCGTACCTGCCCAATTTTCAGGACAATCCTTTAGTGTATTCAAAACCACTGGCGAAATAAAATCAGAGCGGTGGCTTTCTGATGGCTCATTACAAGTTATTTTAAGTATCAACGCTGGCATGAAGAGCTCATTTCTCGACCGAATTGGAACTGCAACCAAGGGATCAGCCCAGGTTATAGAGAAATGACAATTCCACTTTCTTTCGTCACACTTAAAATATAAGTCTGTGTTATCTTCCCAAAAAGGGAGAATTATGGATAAAGGATTTTTGAATTCTTGTTTTGGAGGATTACTCTATGCAGGATGTTAAAAGAAAATACGTTATTCCGGGTGATATTGTAGCTGAAGGAAATTTACGAGCGCTGGTTAATGTATTTAGGAATGGAAATTCGATTGTAGCTACGCGAATAGGTATTACCGAATCAAATAATGAAGGCGCCAAGGTAATACCGTTGTCGGGCATTTATTTTCCTAGGGCAAATGATATTGTAATAGGTAAAGTACTCGATCACTCATCGCTTTCATGGTCAGTCGATATTCACTCAAGTTTCGCTGCCCATTTACCTGCGCAAGATGTATTTGGGAGAGATTTTTCGCCGGCCCACGATGACATGGGACGTCAGTTATCTACCGGAGATGTGATTGTTGCTAGAATTGCGATTTTTGACAGGACGCGAGATCCGATTCTAACGATTCAAGATAAAGACCTGGGGAAAATACCAACAGGTGAATTGTTAAAAATATCCCCAACTCGTGTGCCTAGACTTATAGGAAGAAGAGGATCAATGATTCAAACTATCGAGCAGGCAAGTTCTACGAGGATAACAATAGGTCAAAATGGAATAATTGTGGTATCTGGGGATGATAAGGAAGGTGTTACGCTTGCGATAAATGCAATTCACATTGTAGAAGCGGAAGCACATACATCAAACCTAACACAGAGAATAAAGCAGCTATTGAATGTACCAGAATCAGAGATTGAAGCTGATGATGATTCTCAAACTAGCAACGAAGCTAATGAAACATTAAGTTCCGATGAAAAATCTATTTCGAATAATATTAATAGTGAAATGGGAGTGGTGAATCAAAATGGTTCAAAGTAGAAGCCTTATAGACGAAAACGGAAAGAGAAGCGATGGAAGAATAATTGATGAGTTAAGGCAAATAAAGATTAAAGTTGGAATCATAAGGAATGCCGATGGTTCTGCGCTTATAGAATTCGGGAAAAACAAGATTATTGCAGCCGTCTACGGTCCTAGGGAAGTTCACCCAAAGCACATGGCTTTGTCTGATCGATGCGTTGTGAGATGTAGATATCATATGTCTCCGTTTTCGACAGACACTCGCAAAAGTCCAGCACCGTCTAGAAGAGAAACTGAAATATCAAAAGTTATTCGAGAGTCGTTGGAACCTGCTTTGATTCTTGAGGATTACCCTCGAGCTGCTATTGATGTCTTTATTGAAGTTTTGCAAGCAGACGGTGGTTCACGATGTGCAGGCATTACGGCCGCTTCTGTAGCCTTGGCAGATGCAGGAATAAATATGCGCGATATGGTTTCTGCTTGCGCCGCAGGAAAGGTCGATGACAAGATAGTGATTGATATTAATGATACAGAAGACAAAGAGGGAGGAGCTGATATGCCGGTTGCATTTATGCCAAATTTAAAGAAAATCACACTTCTTCAACTTGATGGTGAATTGACTCCGGATCAATTTAATACCTGTTTAGATGAAGCAATTCGCGGTTGTTTGAAAGTTTATGAAATACAACGTTCCTCTTTAATGGAAAAGTACTTTGGCGATGAAAAGGGGTTGAAAGAATAATGAGTATATCAAGAAAATCTACCATAATTGTAGAGAATCTACGCAAAAGACAGATGAGAGAATCTATTTCATCTGGCAAGCGGTTGGATGGACGTAGTTTAGATGAAATAAGGCCACTAGAAGTTGAATTAGACGTCATTAAAAAGGCCAGCGGATCAGCATGGGTAAAATTGGGCAAAACAGAAGTTATAGCAGGTATAAAAGTAGAGACTGGTGAACCTTTTGAGGGACTAGAAAATAGTGGAGCTATGATAATTACTGCCGAAGTACTCCCAATAGCGTCTCCCCACATTGAACCGGGTCCACCTGACGAAGAGACTATTGAGCTTGCTAGGGTAGTTGATAGAGGAGTTAGAGAATCCGAAATGTTAGACTTGAGCAAGTTGGTCTTGATTCCAGGAAAGGTTGTTTACACCATTTTCGTGGATTGCAGTATTATTAACGTAGATGGTAATCTTTTTGATGCAACGTCTTATGCCGTAGTAGCTGCTTTAACCAGTTGTAAATTGCCTGTGTTTGAAATTAAAGATGACAAAGTCATCGACACAGGAAAAACTCAAGACCCCCCAATTACTACTATACCAGTTTCTGTCACGACGGTTAAAATTGGTGAAAATTTGCTATTGGATCCAGATACGGAGGAAGAAGCATGTATGGATGCAAGATTAACGATTAACACAAACTCAAATGGTTCAATAGTTGCAATGCAAAAGGGATTAAAGGGGTACTTTTCGGTAGATGAGGTGAAGAGTATTGCGGAAAGAGCAAGAATCAAGGGCGCAGAAATTAGAGAGAAATTAAAGGGATTGATTGATCTTGGTAAGTAGAAATAAACACAAAATAGCCCGACTTAAAGGGTTGGGTGTAAAATATGGTGCCACCCTTAGGAAGAGATATGGAAAGATTTACAGGGTCTTGAAGAAAAAGAGACTATGCCCTAAATGCGGATCAGTAAAATTTGATAGGATAGTAATGGGAATTTGGTTCTGTAGAAAATGCAACTATAAAGTAGCTGCCGGCACATATGATGTAAACTTTGAAAGGGCCAAGAGCAAATATTAGAATACAGGTCACAATAGATAACGTTTCACCCGAATTATCTTTTAGAATTGGAAGTGCCATAACTTCTGCACTGCAACCTGAAACCAGATTTTTGGCTAGCTCTGAAGAGGTAAGAGTTTCTGCAAGGAACGGTGCAATTTTTGTCGATATTAGTACATCAGATATACAATCAATGCGAGCCATTGTTAACACGTTTATTCGATTGTTGAATCTATCGTATATGTCTCTAAATTTATGAAACGTTATAGATTTATGGTGGTCAAGTTAAAAGTACCTAGAAATGAGTGAACAGGAATTACCCCCGTGGTTAAGAGAACAACTTACAAGGTTGCAACAATTACAACAAAATTTGCAAGCAATCATGATGCAGAAACAACAACTGGAAGCAGAATCTATCGAGATAGAGAAAGCTACGGAGGAACTCAAAAAATCAGAAGAGAACGAAGCAGTATACAAAAGCGTTGGTCCACTATTAATTAAAACCAAAAAAGATGATACATTAAAGGAGTTAGATGAAAAGAAAGATCTTGCCAACACTAGGCTTGTGGTGCTCGGCAAACAAGAAACAAGAGTAAAAGAGAATCTAAAGGAAGTTGAAAACAAAATAAACGAGATGATTCGTATGGGACAAGGATCAACTGGAAATATGGGTACTAAACCAAATACCTGATGGTTTTTATCTCGAGGTAAAGAGACGTTTGTTCTAAATAAAGGGTTTAGTTTCCAAAGTTTAGAACAACATCTAGATATTATTTATATGAAACTACACTTACAGAATCAGGATGTATTTGCATTTATAATTGGTAAATATATTTGCACTTAGGACTAGGCTAATACTTTGACTAGTTCCTGTTATCCTTCCGCTTCTTCTTTTGGTGGAATAGGTATTTCCCTGGTCGTTTTTCTCATTTCAATGAATGTTTCTGTTTTCTGTACTCCTTCAATGTGCCCAACTCGTTCTGATATCAACTGGTGCATTTCATCCAGAGAGTGAGAATTCATTGTTACTAGTATGTCGAATCTACCTGTAACCTCAGAAACTTCAGTTACGCCTGGAATTCGGAATAATTCGTTCAACACATTATCCCTTAATTTCGAATCCATGTTTATGCCAGTAAGTGCCTTTACGTTAAATCCGAGTGCCTCATCATTCATAAGTATAGTGAACTTTCGAATTATTCCTCTCTTTACTAATCTCTTTATCCTGCTGTAGACTACCGACGCGTTGATATTGATCTTTCTCGAAAGCCTAGGAACCGAAATAGATGCGTCATTTGATAGCTCCTCCAAAATTTTGAGATCTAAATCGTCTATTTTATACATAGAAACCACTAATTATATCGTAAATTTTGAGGTTAATAAATGTATTAATTTCAATTTTATGCAATTTTTTGTCAATAATGTATGTTCAAATAATTTTTTTTGACTTAAACATCTCGGCTAGTAGTACAGCGCCCTTTGCAGACCCCATTTTTTCATTGTGTGTCAGGAGAACATACTTTATACCATTCTCAAACACAGTATCCTTTCGTAATCTACCGACAACTGTTGTCATTCCATCGTTAACTTCTCTATCAATTCTCGGTTGTGGTCTAGTGGGGTCATCGTGGACAATAATATACTCTTCTGGTGCGGAAGGTAGATCCCTTATTGACACAGATTTGGAAAAATTAATCATAATTTCTTTCACCTTGTTAGGTAATGCAGTTTTTTCAAGTTGAGCAAAAACTGTTTCAGTGTGTCCATCAATTACCGGTACACGTGTGCATGTACAACTTACCTTTATGGGTGAATTGTGTATCGACTTCCCATCAAACTTTCCTAGTATCTTCTTTGTTTCGACTTGAACTTTTTCCTCTTCCTTTGGGATGTAAGGAATTACATTGTCCATTATATCCAACGCTATCACTCCTGGAGATCTGCCTGCTCCAGACAATGCCTGCATTGATGTCATAAAGACACTTTGCAAGCCCATTTCGTCCAATAACGGTTTGAGGGTTATAGCCATACCAGTTGTAGTACAGTTAGGTAATGGGGCAATAAAGCCATCCCACTTTCTATTCTTCTTTTGAATATTCAACAATTCACAGTGATCGTCGTTAATTCCTGGTATGAGTATGGGGACATCATCTTCATATCTGAACGCAGCAGCCGTACTTATTACAGGAACAGCAGAGGCCATCTTTGGTTCAATAATCTGAGCATCTTCTGACTCTAGCGCGGTAAAAATCAAATCTAGTTTTTTTGGATTTATTTCATCAACTCGATTAAGGACCATTTCTTGAACAATGCTAGGAATTTTTTCCTTGCTATGCCATTTGAGAAGAGAAGTATTTGGATCCCTCAGCGCATCGACGTATTTCTTACCAGCGGATCTCTCTGAGGATGCAATTTGGACTAGTTCGAACCAAGGATGTTTATTGAGAGCAATTACAAATTCTTGACCTACAGCTCCTGTAGCTCCTATTACTGCAACTTTTAACATAATGTGCCGTTAGTCAAAATGCAACTAATATTCGTTTTCAGAAAAAACATATTATTATCCTGTCCCATTATATAGCTCCGCATATGGATTTTAAATGATACACCACTCATGCACTCATGGCGGGGTTTACACAGTAAACCCAAATTTAGTAAGAATTGATTTCAGTTCTAATATCAATCCATTAGGAATATCGAGAAAAGTTTTGGATGTGTTGCGAAAAAACCTTTCAAGAATTTCTTCAATATATCCTGATAATGAACATACAATCTTGAGAAAAAAAATTGTAGACTATCTTGATGGACAAATATCGCAGGAATCCATTAACATTGGAAATGGCGCTACTGAATTAATTTATAATTTTGTCAGAACTTTCGTCCACAATCAAGTTGTCATACAATCACCAACATTTTGCGAATATGAGACAGCCACAAGGAAGATTGGGGCCAAAATAAAACATGTCGCCATAAATAATCGGCAACTAGACATTGAAAGGATGTTAGAAAAATCAAAGAACTCTGATGCAATCTTTTTATGCAATCCAAATAATCCAACAGGCCTTTTTTCGTACGGTATTATTGAAAAGTTAGTAGAAAAGATAGACAAATCCAAAATGATCCTCATTGATGAAAGTTTTATTGAATTTGTTGATGAGGGTAATCATCCAAGGAGTTTTATTGAAAAAGTTAATGAATTTCAAAATATAGTTGTCTTACGTTCATTGACAAAATCATTTGGGCTTGCGGGATTGAGGTTGGGATATTG
>DATIFZ010000100.1:0-5023 GCA_035454925.1 Nitrososphaeraceae archaeon | reverse complement strand
GAAATTCAACATGTAAAGAAAGAGTCACAATTGAGCCCATGAAATCAATAACTACTGACATTATAGACGGACCGCTAAAAGGAAAAAAAGTAGTTTTATTGAATCCGGACGGCGAACACGCAAGTGTGGTCAACGTAGAATGGGACATTAGACTCTCAGGTTTTATGGGTGTTTTTTCAAAAATGGTACAAAAGCATATTCTTGAAGGTACTAATCAGGCCCTTGAAAGAATCTCCAAAGTCACAGAAAAATAACAATACTTTTTTTAAATCCAATTACATTGATCTTATATAAGTTATTTAAGTCGTTTCAACAGGTCATCAACATTTGATGAATTAATAACATCAATCTTTTTTGCCCATCCCCTTCTTGCTTGACCTATGCCAAATAATAAGTAGGCAAAATGGACGGGATGATGAGCATCAGAATTTATTGCAAGTTTCACACCATTGTTTACTGCCAAACGGATATGATCATCCCTCAAATCTAATCTATTATAATTAGAGTTGATTTCCAGAATAGTTCTAGTCTCACATGCAGTATCAATTAATTTTTCGATATCTATAGAATATCCTTCCCTTTTGTTTATCAATCTGCCCGTAGGATGAAATATAATATCCACACTTGGGTTTTTTGCCGCCTTGATGAACCTTTCAGTTTGAATCTCCTTTGACAGGGGAAAATTTGAATGTATGGATGCTCCAACAACATCCAGCTTATCGAGTATATTATTTGGTATATCAAGGGTACCATCCTTGAGAATGTCAACTTCGGCAGAACTCAAGATCCTAAACTTGGTACCAGATAAATCTTCGTTTATAACATCGTTTATTTCTTGTATTTTATCGACTTGATTTAACAGTTGGTTCTCATTCAAACCATTCGCCAATCGAAGACTCTTTGTATGATCGGTAATTGCGATGTAATCTAGCCCAAATTTTTTTCTTGCATGTAATGCCATATCTTTTATCGACATAGTACCGTCAGTATTATCAGTATGCGTGTGAAGGTCTCCTTTCAAATCGCCATAATCTATTAGATCTTTATGGTTCTGAGCCTTAGAAAAGAACTGTATTTCGCCAAGATTTTCCCTCAGTTCAGGTGGGATAAATTGGAGGCGGAGTTTTTGATAAATTTCCACCTCATTAGTACCAGCAATCTTCTTTCTTTTTTTATCAAATAACCCCCATTCGTTAAGATGAAGACCCATTGAAATTGCCCGATTACGTAGAGAAATATTATGCTCTTTATTGCCAGTAAAATATTGGCAGGCAGATCCGAAACTTTCTTCTGGAACGACTAGCAAATCCACATCGATTCCGTTCCGAAGTTCGACGAATGCTTTTGTCTTGCCTTGACCTTTAATTTCTTCGACTTCAGACATCCTTACAAAAAAGTTAATTACTTTTTCTGGTTCATCTGTTGACACTACAATATCAATATCTCCAATGGTTTCTTTCATCCTTCTGAAGGATCCTACGACTGTGCAATGAATCACATTATCCTGGCGTGTCAATCGGCTTTCAATTTTTTTAATCATGGGAAAAATATCTCCCAATAAATATCTGCTATTATCTATTTTTGAAAATTCAATTGTCTTGAGTATCTTTTCCTCTTTGATCTTTGAAAAGCCTTTTAGTTTGGCAATTTTTCCTTCTGATGCTGCTATTTGCAGCTCTGATAAATTCCTAATTTTCAATTTGTCATGCAGGATTTTTATCGTCTTTGGACCTATTCCTTTCATATTAATAAAATCGGAAACCCTGATTGGCATTTTCTTTCTTAATTCCTCATGGTACGCAATTTTGTTTGACTTGATTAGCTCTTCTATTTTTGAGGAAATAGCACTACCTATAGATGGTAAGTCTTGAAGGCCCTTAATTCCATTTTTGTTATATATCTCTACAACACTGGCGGACAAACCCTCAATCATGTCAGCAGCCTTTTCATACGCTCTTACTTTAAAGAGAGTATTGGGATCATCTTCAGTTATCTGGATAAGATAAGAGATTTCACGCAATATTTTAACAATTTCAATATTCTTCATTTCACATTTGAAGAGATGATATGTAGCGGAAACGTAATAATAAATCTAGTCTTTACCAATTATGACTGGAATAAAATGAACTTGTAATTTTTCCATATAAGTTAAATTGTATTATGATCTCTTATCAATCATGATTGAATTAGGATATGATTACCCTCTATACAGACCTCCCTCTGAAGCTAATTCAGTTATCTTCCAAGTTACTTTAGGATGCTCATTTAACAAATGTTCATTTTGTAATATGTATAGAACTAAAGAATATTCTGAGAGGCCATGGGAAGAAATTAAGAATGAAATAGATCTTGTTTCAAAATCTTATCCACAAACTGAAAAGATCTTTTTAGCGGATGGAGACGCTTTAAACCTCTCTACATCAAAATTAATCCAAATATTGGATTATCTTAAAGAAAAATTTCCAAACCTAAAGAGAATCTCATGTTATGCAATGCCAAAAAATCTCCTCCAAAAAAGCTCGGGTGAGCTTGACTTGCTTAATAGTCGAGGTCTAAATATGTTTTATGTTGGCGTAGAGACCGGATATGATACAGTTCTGAAAAAAATTACCAAGGGCGCAACTGCAAAAAGTATTATTGAGGCATGCAAGCGGGCCAAAAAAAGTGGATTTATCCTCTCATGCATGGTAATACTGGGTATCGGGGGTAAAAAATATTCTGCAGAGCACATCAAGGAAACAGCTAGAGTAGTTAGTGAAATTTCACCAAATTTTCTGGCCGCGTTAACACTGATTCTAGAAGATGGAGTATACAATGAGTTTATGCAAAAATTTAGCGAAAAGTTTGAACCGCTAGACGATACTTCGGTACTAGATGAGCTTGAAATATTGGTGAGTAACATTAAACCATGTACAACTGTCATTTTTAGATCTAATCATGCCTCAAACGTATATTCTATTGGTGGTAATTTGCCTGAAGATAAGGATAAAATTCTTTCCTTAGTAAAAAGCCTGAGGGGACATCCAGAATTACTAAAACCAAAAGTATTGCGCAGATTCTAATGATACCAACTAACACTATAAATCAAACGGGTTCGATAGAAGGGCTCAAAGCACATATCGAACACTAGTTTTAACATTTTATTTGTCATACGTAATTATATAGTAAACTTGAACTAGAGAGAAAAACAGAAAAAAACAACCGGTGGCAGGATGTGTGTGATACTGGACAGGAACAAACAATAAATCCTTCCACCAGTTATTGTTGAAGCGTTAACGTTCTTTGTTCAACAAACTATAAAACGCTTGTAAACTTGTTTCAATAAATAATTAACCCCAAATAAGTATGTTCATATGAAACAAATATGCAACTACTAAATTCGCGAAGTGAGGTTTCTTTATTTTTCATTAATTCGAGAGACTATCGTCGTATCAGGGAATCGCACAAGTTTGTTCAAAAATTCTTGAATCATTGCAAAACAGGACTAAATCTTACCTATCCATTAAAGGCATATATGATAACTATCTTCTGATATAGAAGTCAAGTAATCTCGTATCGGTGAAGTCAATGCATATGGGCAATAGAATGCAGAATCCTTAGTTTCTTTTAGATATTGCCAAGAAGAATAATACCAAAATGGCTAGTGTGGAGGCGGGAATAATAATATCTGCAAATGGGTTATCAAATGTGAATATGTGTTCAAAGTTTTCATATATCAAAAAAACACAAAATAGAGAGAACGCAATGATAGCATATAACAATCTCTTTTGAGGATTTTTTCTATACGCGGAAATAGATAATGATAATAATATGACAGAAAACGCAATGTAGGAAATAACGAACGAGCATGCAGTTTTATAATTTCCCATTTTTTGCAACTGGTATTGTTCTTATCGCACTGGTATTATTCACTCCCATGCTGAATGCGTCCCACGGTCAGAGGAACACGACATCGAGCATTGCAAGCTATATGAACGAAGGAGGAATAGCATCAGATATTTATCAAAATAGAATGATAACTTTTGGTATGAATGTAAAATATCTAATCTTGCTACTTCCTAATGAGGTGCACGAATCTCCTACTCTACCTCAAGAACAGAGGCTTATCAATGTTCTGTAAGAGAAGAGTAAAAAGGTCTGAACGAATAGACTATTATCCATTCAATGTTTTTGCAACATGAAAGGGATAAATTTTCATTTGGAGATATTCTGGAATATTTTGAATAGGGTCTATATAAGGTCTTTAGTATGAGTATCGAAATGTCTAAATAATACATATACACGCAAAGATTTTGTAGCATTTATAAAGAACTTCTTTTGCCTTTTCTATAGTATGGCAAAGAACGTTTACTTGTACTCTGCAATTATTTCTGCAGCGTTGATATCGGTAATACTTTTAGGGACAACAGATACATATGCACAAAACGAAAAATTCCGAGCAAAATTAGATGGAAATAACGAAGTTCCACCGGTGGATACACCAGCAGAAGGTGTAATAAATTTCAAGACAAAAGATGATATCATGACCTGGAAAATGAATATAACTGGAATAACTGATGCTACAGCCCTTAATATATATCAGGGTATGGCTACTGAGAATGGGGAGCCAATAGTTGATCTAATGAAATCCAGCAAACATTCAGATAACCCAATTGGAATGACAATGAGGGGCAATTTCACAGATTCTGATCTTCAAGGTGCTATGGAAGGAAAGACATTAGAGGATCTGAAGACCGAGATGGGGAGCGGGAATACATATGTCAACCTTCACACAGCAGATCATCCTGACGGAATGATTAGAGGACAAATCAAGATTAAAGGTACTGACGATACAGCAACAGCGTCTCTGAATATCACTAGTACAGACTCGCAGTAGGATTCGTCTAATTTCTTTATTTTTATTTTTAATTACATTATCTAAGTTCTAGGGGAAAGGTACGGACAGTTTTCAGTTCCCCAAGAACACATAGCAATCGATTCCCAAGATCGGGTCTATATGGTAGATGGCGCATCAAATCCAAGA
>DATIFZ010000099.1:0-33259 GCA_035454925.1 Nitrososphaeraceae archaeon | reverse complement strand
CCATGTATTTTCTTAAACCAAATTTTCTTTTCAAATGGAAAGCCTGCATTGTTTATCAGGATATCTACACTGTCAAATTTTTTTGAAATTTTTCCTATGAATTTCAATACACTCTTTCTATTGGAAACATCCAATTCAAATCCATGACAATTTTTGTTTATTAAATTACAAGCTTTTGTCAATTTAGTTTTTTTTCTAGAAGTAATTATGACGGTCGCTCCATTTTTTGTCAGCTCCTTTGCAATCTCAAATCCAAGTCCCCCTGCGGCACCAGTGACAATCCCTATTTTTCCCTCAAGATACAACAATTCTAAATTTGTTGTTGGATATTTTAAACATTATTTGTATTGCAGACTCAGCAACAACCTTTTAATTTAATAGACTCCGTAGATGCATCCAGTTGTCTTCTTTTTCAAAGGCTGGACATCTTGTTTCCCTACTGAATAAGAGTGATTTTAAAATATTAAAAGTATTTGCTTCCTCTTTAAAAAATCGCCAATTTTTGAATCTTTCTACTCTGAGTCAATATTCCGATTTGAACCAAAGTTTGATTAAACATCATCTTGAGAGACTTATTAAATTTGGATTGATAGGTAAGAGTTCTTTGGGATATACATTGTTGGTAACAGGGCTTGATATTTACGTATTAAAAATTCTCGCAAATAGAAACATAATTAGTGCTATTGGACCACAAGTTGGTATCGGTAAAGAGGCTGAAGTATATTTAGCTCATAATTCATTAGGACACGACAAAATCTTAAAAATGTTCAGACTTGGAAGATCGAGTTTCAAACAAATAAAGAGAAAGCGCGATATTAATGCAGGAGTTGGTAATTGGTTATTATTAAATATTGAAACAGCGAAAAAAGAATTCGATATACTAAGTTATCTTAGAGATTTTAGTAGCTCGTTTCCAAAACCTCTATACCGATCCTTTCACTGTATTGTAATGGAGCCAATTTATGGTAGCAGGTTATCAGAAGTTGAGAGTATTGATAATCCACAATTAGTTTTGGAAAGAATAATAGACAGCATGAGAACTGCATATCAAAAAGGATATGTTAATGGTGATCTTAACGAATACAACGTTCTTATAGACAATGACAATATTTTTATTCTTGATTGGCCTCAGGCTATTAAAGTTGATACTGTCAACGCAAACGTAGTGCTCGCAAGGGATGTGAAAAATATCCTCAAATTCTTTTCAAGGAAATTTGGAATTGATAGAGACATCCAGAACACGATCAACACGATAAAAGGACTTGTCTAATTTATTGACGTTTGTTACATCTTGAATAATTTTGATTTGTCAGTTTTCTCCCATGAAAAATCAGGATCATTCCTGCCAAAATGACCATACGCTGCCGTTTTCTTATATATTGGTCTTTTTAATCGTAACGTCTCTATTATTCCTAGGGGCGTAGTATCAAAAATCTCTCTAACTTGATTTTCAATGTTTTCTTCATTAATTTTTCCAGTATTAAAAGTATCTACCATGATGGAAACAGGTTCAGCTACTCCTATTGCATACGCCAGTTGTACTTCGCATTTTGAAGCTAGACCTGATGAAACAATATTTTTCGCTATATATCTTGCCATATAGCAAGCAGATCTATCCACCTTTGAAGGATCCTTTCCTGAAAATGCTCCTCCTCCATGTCTACCCATACCTCCATACGTGTCAGCTATAATCTTTCGGCCAGTCAATCCGGTATCGCCCACAGGACCACCTATAACAAATCTTCCTGTCGGATTTACAAGAAACTTAGTAGAATTATTGATAAGATCGTCACAAATTGGTTTTATTACCTTTGAAATAATTTCTTCTCTCACCTGAGATATTGATACATCTTCTGTATGCTGAGTCGAAACAACAACTGTGTCAATATTCTTTGGAACCGAATCTTCATAAATAACAGATACCTGAGATTTTCCGTCTGGTCCTATCCAATCTAAAGTTCCTTCCTTTCTCACCGCTGCCAATCTCATAGTCAATTTGTGGGCCACAGTTATGGGTAATGGCATAAGTTCGGGGGTTTCGCTTGTTGCATATCCAAACATTAAACCTTGGTCTCCAGCTCCCTGAACTCCATCTTCATTTTTAGAAACACCCATAGAAATGTCTGGGCTTTGTTCATGGATTGAAGTTAGAACAGAACAGCTGTTTCCGTCAAATCCATGTTTTAGTCCATCGTACCCGATATTTCTTATAGTTCTTCTAACAATGTTCTGAGCATCAAATTTTGCTGTGGAAGTCACTTCGCCAGCTACAAACACTATTCCGGTAGTAGTCATGGCTTCCACCGCAACCCTGGAATCCGGATCCTGGGAAATTATTTCATCAAGTATGGAATCAGAAACTTGATCGCAAATCTTGTCAGGATGTCCTTCTGTTACACTCTCTGAAGTGAAAAGATAGTGTCTGGCCATTTTTTGCTTACGTCAAATCCCAAAAAAGTCTCTCTTATTAGAGATCCTTTTCTATTTTGATAAATAACACATTGTTTCCTCGAATTACTACTTTCCCATAATTTGCAACAGGATTTGCACCATTAAATTCTTCGGCATCCAGTAGTATTAAATTCATATATGAATCCACATTGTTCATTCTACCCCTATACTCCAACTCATTTTTAAGTCTGACAGATACTTTCATATTTAATGAGCGTTGCAAGATTGTTAACGGTCTTTTTGGTTGCTGTGGAGATGATGACATATTAGTTTATCACTTGTGGTTTCAAAAAATAAGATCGACAATAAAAAGTTTCTCCCAAAGTCGCTGACATTGTATATAAATAATAGCAGAGTTTAATTTTATGAGTTTAATCACAACGGGATCACCTTCAATTGATAAAGCACTTGGGGGTGGAATCAGAACAGGTTTAATTACTAATATCTTGTCTGATTCGAGAGAAGCCAGATTTAGTTTATGTTATTCGCTATGTGTCAATGCGGCCAGACTCAACAGCACGTCAACAGTCATATTTGGTGATACCCAAGGAATTTTTAGACCAGAAAAAATTCTTTCATACCTACGAAACGATCAAGATTCTAATTCCATACTTCACCAAATAAGAAGATTGAGAATATTATCCACCAATGTCCAAATGATTCTTGTAAATTACGCGTTGCAATTACATCCCGTCTTAATAATTATTGATAATTTTACATATTTATTTTTAAATGAAAAGAAAAAAAAATTATCAATACAATTTAGTCTCAGAAAGCACCTACACGATCTCGCTTTGAGCGCAATTAATAATGACGTAGCTGTGGTGATTACTAATACGATCTCATCGAAGATGGAAAATAAGGATACCGAAGACATTTTTGAAAAAAAAATTATCTCGTCTAATGAATTGCTTAACAAGACAATTTCTAATCTTACTCACGTGGTTTTGGAACTAAAAACAGTAAAGGCTGATGAATCAAGATTTTCTGCAAAATCTTTGAAACCCATATCAGCTGCAAAGACTTTCTTCATGGTCAGATCAGACGGGCTTTATGACTCTTAATTTTTTCTAGTATCAAATTGACTTCTCAGAAACTTGTTGCCATACAAATAAGGATCCGCATGGAATCTATAAGTGATAAATAAAATATTCAAACATAATAAGAATTATAATGCGATTTTCAAAAATTATATTAATTTGAGATACTTTATGTAAATTGTTATCAGGCATTTTATTCTTTACAATTTATTTACAAGAGTAGAAACATTTATTAAGATTTTTTCTACGATATATGATAAAAAGATGCTAATGGAGAACTTCCATATCTAGAAATCGATAGGAAGCACGACTCCATTCCATCTTCAAGGAAGGTTAAAATCTATATAAACGAATTTTAAAGATTGACAAGTGGACAAACTAGAAAAATTAATCAGAATGCAAACAAACCTCGCGAATGTTTTAGCTTCACCACGTTATCCAACCAAGACGGAAGAAAGAATTTCATTTCTCTGCACTGCAATTACACATGAAGCTGTAGAGCTGCAAAGGTTGACAAACTGGAAATGGTGGAAAAATCCTACCGTTTTTAACGATGAAGAGGCAAAGGAAGAGCTAATCGATATTTGGCATTTTGTACTTCAAGCAACAATCGAATTAAACATGACCGCTAATGACATTGTAAAGTATTATTCAAAAAAGAACGAGACAAACAAGAAAAGAAAAAAAATGAATTATTAAATTATTCTTTCTATATACGATTTTACCCGGTTAAAATTTGTCTCTCCTATCAAATTGTGAACAGTACTTCGATTTCTAAAAATCTGCACATCTTCGTAGGATGAAATTAGATAAGGATGCGGACTTTTTGCCGTAATAATTTTGCCTTGACTTGTAATTCCATAATTAAACAACGCAATTAACGAATCACCAGCCATATGACCGTTCACATCTTTTCCACATACGACTAGATGCACAAGATTCGTATTTGTGATACAGTATTGTATTATTTTATCTATTCCTTTGTTTTCAGAAAGTAATCTACCAACTATAGCAATATTATCCATGAAATTAGTATCGTTTGAAATTTCGCTCAATAATTTGATACTAGATAATGTACATATTGCAATTGTACTTCCTCTCCCAAGATAATATTCATGCTTGATTGGAATCAAGTACTTACATAACGCTCCAAGATAGTTTTCAATTTTCTCATAAATCAATTTCAGTATCTCTCCATAATGATTTTAATATCAAATTACCGTATGTGTTAATGAAAACAAACACTCCGTCCTGTTGAAAATTGCGGTCTTGTTCTTATTTACAGTTGTGTTGGTAATCAACGATATGCTATATTTTTTTCAAACTCATGTATTTTAGTGCATTCTGTATTCTGGTCGACTGCCAAATAATTCTGCCATCAGAAAATATGCATGAAACATGAGGCATAGGGTTGATGCAAGATTAGTGCAAATTGATAAGGTGTAGACTCTCAATTGACAAATCAAATTTGCTCCCAAACAGGAAGACCTTGTTTTGGCAATACGGATTATTTTAGACGCATTCCATGAGTTCCCTGTTAAAAGGAAGGCTCAATTACATAGGACCCAACTTTTATAGTAGGTCAAATTTGAATAAAATCTAGGTATCCCAGTCATGAAATGTCAATGTGGTGGTTTTACATGGAAAACAAAAACGGTTCAGATCAAGGACTTGTAATTGTATACACTGGTAATGGTAAAGGAAAGACAACGGCTTCATTAGGAGTAGCGCTGAGAGCAGTAGGACATGGGCTAAAGGTTTGCATTGTCCAATTCATCAAGGGTGAATGGTATTATGGCGAGCTTAATAGTCTAAAGAAACTCGAACCAAATCTTGAGCTAGTAGTTGCAGGAAAAGGATTCGTTGGAATTATTGATGATGATCATAATTTTCAAGAGCACGTACGGGCGGCAAAAAACGCGCTAGATATTGTTGAACAAAAGATATCTAGTGATACCTATGATATTATTATTTTGGACGAAATAAATTACGCAATTCATCTAGGACTATTAGATTTGGCAGATGTCCTGAAGATAGTTCAAAATCGCCCAGTTCATCTCTCATTGATTCTTACTGGAAATCATGCTCATGAAGAAATCATACTGCTGGCAGATCTCGTTACCGAAATGAAAGAGATAAAACATCCTTATAAAAAAGGAATCAAGGCCAAAAAAGGAATTGATTTTTGAATGATTGGATGGATGTTGAACCTAGATTCAAGACATAACAAAATATACTATGCCGATTTGACATCAAAAGTTTCAATACTGCGACTTTTCCCTTATCCAAACTTGAATGAAAAAAGATAGGCTATTGTCAGCACAAACATGACAATTTACACCAATCCAAAGTAGACAAGAATAAGGATATTCAAACGAGAGCAATTACTCCGAATAATCACCTAATTTGAGGTAAGGTCAAGCAAACTTAAAGTATAGTACTGAAGTGCGTATGTTCTAAATGGCCACCGATATCAAACAACTTCCAGAAGCAGGTGATTTGGTAATTGCAACCATAAAGGAAGTCACAGGTCATGGAGCCTACGTATCTTTGGATGAATATCAAGAATTAACCGCGTTTCTGCATGTATCTGAAATTGCAACAGGGTGGATAAGGAACATAGAGAGATACGTGCGACCTAAACAAAAGACAGTCCTTAAGGTCATAAGAGTAGACAAATCAAGAGTTGAAGTAGACCTTTCTTTAAAACAAGTATCGCGTGAAGAGCGAAAATCCAAACTTATCGAAGTAAAGAAGAGTGAGAAAGCGTCTGCATTTATGCATATGATTAAAACCAAAACCGGCATGCCCGATGATAAGATTAAAGACCTTCAGGATCTCATATTACAAAAATTTGACTATCTTTATGATATGTTTGAAGCAGTTGCCTTTAAGGGAATTGACTCTATAAAATCACTTGAAATTTCTGACGAGACAAGAGCAGCCATAGCAGAAGAAAGTAAAAAGATTCAAATTCCCCGTGTTGAGATTCGAGGAGTGATAGAACTTAACATAAACGAACCACAGGGAGTCGAAACTATAAAGAATGTTCTTTCATCAGCAGAACTAGATAAGAATAATACCTCAATCGAAATTTCATATATTGCTGCACCTCGCTATCGAATAATAGCAAAAGCAGAAAATTACAAAATTGCTGAAAAAACTCTTACTAATGCTGTTGAGAAAATTTCAAATTCTGTAGGCAAAAAGGTGGGATTATTTAATTTTATTAGAGAAGATACTAAAAAAAATAGGAGGTAGGTGTAGCTATCAAACATCTTTTAAGAAAATGCCCTTCTTGCAAAACCTATACACTGTATGAAAAATGCACTATTTGCAATAATACTACACTCGACCCACATCCTCCAAAGTTCTCCATGGAAGACAAGTACATACGATATAGAATAAAAGAAAAATACTTGAATAAAGATTAATCTTGGATCAAAAAAGTAAATTAATTCTTTTTGGGAAACATCTCATGATGTATTGTTAATTGTGTTGCTGGCACTAAGATTGGAACTCTCGTTATTCAATACACTACTTGCTGCATCAATGACTTGCTCAAGAGACGAAGAGGAGGAATTTCCCTTGCTTGCAGCGTCAATTACTTCTTGCAAAGAAGTAGATTGTCCTCCACCGATTGCTTGGATAACTTGATCAACCGCCTGCGATGTTGCATCAGAGCTGTTCGTGACGTTCAGAACATAAGGTATTGCATTTTTGGTATTTGAGTCAGTAACATTTTGGGTCGTAGTTGCACTTGATATAGAATTTGTATTATTATCAGATGTATTTTGTGTTATCTGACCATATACAGTAATGCCAGAATATGTATTTCCTAAATAGCAGATCACAAACAAGGCTGACAGAGAGATAATAGCATATGTAAGATTCGACTTCCTTTGCATTTTCATGCAGTACTGAACGATTCTCTATATTATATGAATTTCGTAACAATGTGAAATTTCCTTGAGAATATACAAAACTCCGAATCCGTGGAAATATTCAAAGTTTCACAATTATTCCCAGATCTTTTCTCCAAAGGTTATTTTCTTATTAAGTAAGAAATTGCCTACTGATGCTATGCACACAGCCAAAATTAATGACGTGGCATATTGCATATGAGAATATTCAACAAAAACAAACACTAGCGATAGCTGGATTATTATACCCTGGGTGCAAAGCACAAAAAATGAAAGGTACTGTCTCAGAACACGTCTATAGGAAAAGTCTCTGTCTTCAAAAGTCCAAACCTTATTCAATAGAAAATTAGAGCTAATCGAAAGTACAATACCGAAAACAGTGGCCTGAATATACCAAAGATTTGAAACCACATTTGAAAGAAGAAAAGATACAATATAATTGAGAGCAAGTCCGCTTGCCCCCACTGTAAAGAATCTTGCTGTCTTTGATAAGAATGGTATTGACTTGTGCTTCTCTTTTTCTTTGATAACACCATAATTGTCATATCTCGCTCTTGAATTCTTACTATGGCAATATAGGCTCCAAACGGCACGAAAGTAATTCATAATTTGATTGAGCTCTAATTTCTTTACTTTATAAACAAATTTCTGCTGAAATGGTATCTCTCTGACAATAATGCCTTTGAAATTTGTGCTCTTGGATTTAACTAGTATCTCAAGCAATATCTGATTGCTCCTACCATCTATCTCTATATTTTTAACAACTTGTCTAGGAAGAGCAAAGCAACCTGATAAGGGATCCTTTACTTCAGTTATATTCAAACCATGTTTAACAATTGTTCTTGCTGCCTTACTAATCAAACGACGAACGAACGGTAATTTTTGCATCATTGAACCCTTAGCATAACGAGATGCGACTATGATGGAACTAGGATTCTTTATTATTTCGTTAATCATCTCCACGCTAATTTTTTTAGGATAAGGAAAATCAGCATCGATAACAAGTATAAACTGCCCACTTGATGATTCTATCCCCTTTAAAATAGCAGAAATGAAACCACCGCCTACCTTGAGACCGCTAACATTTTGATTAAATTGGCTACTACTGCCTTTTGAATTCATAAACTCTTTGTCTAAATTCGAATTTGGATCAGTAGCTTGAAGGATACTAGAGTTGTATTGGACTACTATAATCTCCGCTGAAATTCCCTTGGGTATAATGTCTCTAATTTCATCTGGCGATTGATATGCAGGTATATCATATTGAGTTGGTAGGATTATGGAAAGAGTACTTGAACCTAGAATTTGATTATGTTCCAAAACCTCGTTATCTTGCAAATTTAACATAGAATTTAGTACTATCAATGTTAGATATCTTATTAAGATTTTCATAGGGAAACTATTGAGGTGGCAATTGATGGTAGGGCCTATGTTGCATCTATTTATATTGAAAGGTAATTGCCGGATATCCTTAAGTGACTCAATACTATTACAAATCTAATTCAGCTTTCAAAATCGAAAAGATGGGCGGACACAAGGATATCTTTTTATCCGATGTATGAAGGCAAGGATGCAAAAGAGCATTAAATCTTTATTTTGTTTTTGTAATAACAATTTTAAGAATGGACTCATTGAAACATCTTGCATTTGATTATAAGAATCAGATAAGTGATTTAGGCCGTATTTCTGCTACGAAGGAATCTGAAAATGTCATCTATATTGGATCTGGCGACTCGTATGTTGCTGGTCTAATTGCAGAAAATTTTTCTGGTCATGCGTGCAAATGTTATAGCCCATCAGATCTGATCAGATCTAGAATTAACCCAGAGAGGACTTACTACTTTATTTCAGTCACAGGCAAAACTAGAGCGAACATTGAAATTGCAAAACGAGCCACCAATGGTGGTGCAAAAACGGTAGCAATTACGTTAAATCCATTTAGCGAACTTGCGCAAGTTTGTAAAGAAACTATTCCTCTTCAAATCACCAAGACTGATACAATTACAAGTTTCAGTACTTTTACTGCAAATGTTGTCACTTGTTTGAAACTTACGGGAGTAACAATTCCCCGAAAATTTGAAACATGGCATAGAAACGGTACGATGTTAGCATCGAATTTGGAATCTTTAAAACTTCCACGATCTATATTGCACATCCTTGGCAACAATATATTATATCCAATTGCTGTTTATGCCTCTCTCAAAATGGCTGAATTCTTTGGTTTAACTGCCACGGCAAACAAGTTGGAAGAATTTTGCCATTCTCCGATATTTGGGTTTAAACCGTTTCATAGTATTTGGATCTTCGGTGATGATGAAGAAACTATCGGTAAAAAAATAAGGAAACTGAATAACCAGTTTCACTATTTTGAGTTCAAGAATTCTAATCCTCTTTCCCAGCTATTCCAATCAATATTTTTCCTACAATGCTTAATGCTACTGTTATCTAAGAAACATCATCTTAAGGAATTAAAGTACATGCAAATGAAAAAGGTATTGAGCATATCGTCTGATATCATCTATAAAGGAACGTTCTAAATATAAGATTTCGAAATAAAATTAGTTCAACTTCATTCAAGTCACATAATTGTAGATGTAGAAAATGTATAGATGCTTGTGTATTAATTAAAAATAAAAAAATAAGGTTTGTGGTTCTCAGTCGAGCTGAATGCTTTGCTCCTTATTGAGGATTGCATCCGCCACTTGGCTGACTTACGAAGCAGTTGTTCTTGATTAGTTCGTTTCCGTTAATGTTGAGTGGCAAGCCGTCAGCATTGTTTATATCGACATCATTTTTTAGTACATTGTTATACAGTATCGTATTCTTTGTACTTTGTGCATCTATGAATATTCCATTTCTGCTTCCACCAATTGAATTGGCATCTACTTGTGATTTGTCAGTATTGACTAAGGTCACACCCGCTAGATCGTTACCGGTCATCATGTTGGCATGTACCTGAGCTCCTATAGATGAGTGAGACGCTACGCCGATTGTATTCGGTCCAATAAAGTTCTGTTCTACAGTACTTCCTATTGAACCTGTCATGAAGACAGCAATCTTGTTTCCGTCAAAGGTGACTCTATGGGTATTAGTATTTTCAGAGCCAGTTATTAATTCTCCTGCTTGGAAATTACGAATAGCGCCAGGACCTTGGATAACCACATTATTTGAATGAGGTACTGCTATTCCTACTTTGGAACTGTTGGCTCCTGGTCCGCTGATTGAGTATCCATTCAAATTAATAGTTGTGTTATCTCCTCCAACAATTAATCCGTCACCCGCACAGACAAGATTTGCGGTTAATGTGATGTTGCCATGAACTACTTGACCGCATGCTGGACTTGATAATGGTAAGCCTTGTGCTAGTGCTACTTGCATTGAACTCTGTATATTTGCTCCACTGATAGTCGCTAGTGCTACCAATATTGTTGCTAAGATGTATGACATTGTTTGTTGCATCCATAATAGGGCTACATAATTAACTATTTAAGTCGAACTCATCTTTCTATTGTAACTAAGTTGCAGTATAAGTAGTTCTTCTACTAGATGCAAAAAATACTAAATTCTTTCATAAGACTATGATTTTCCAAAATATTCTCAATCATTTACTTGTTCCATAAAAACTCTTCAAATTCAATTGATTAAATCGAGAGCGCAAAAGTGTCCATATTGTAATATTCGGCAATGAATCTTAAGTTGAGATTGTACTTGATATTGAGAGAATTAGCCGTCAACAAGAAATATATTCAATTTTTATCTCAAACATAACGTGAAACTGGCTATCGTTGGTGCAGGAGTTGCAGGATCCTACCTAGGTAACCGTCTGCAGGGGAATGGACACCAGGTAGAAATCTTTGAGGCTTCAAAAAAGGAATCACATTGGCCAGTGTGCGCATGGGGTGCATCAAGGAATATGCTTGAAACATTTTCAAAGAGTGCCGGATTGACGTTTGAGGATTATGTACTGCACCGCGGAAAAAAATTGAGAATGGATCTTCCTGACGATAAGGTTGAATACCTGGAGCTTAAGGGTTTGGTTACTTATGATAAATATAGCTGGGAGCGTGACCTTTGCCGAGGATTAAAGATAAACTATGACTATCATTGCACCCCAGAATCAGAATTTCTTTCGAATTTTGACTATGTCATAGATTGTACTGGCCTCCATAGATCTCTTCTTCCTAAATCCACTCAAGATTTCATAATACCTTCATATGAATACCTCGTAGACAATGTCGATGGAATTGATGAATTTTACGTTATAGGATACAAAGGAGCTAGAGGTTATTTCTGGTTTTTTCCCTTAGGTAACGGGCGAGCATATATCGGTGCGGGTGATATTGATAGAAAATATTACGGCATATCAGAATTCTTTGAGAAAAATCCTGGTGCGAAGGCGCTTAGAAAGATAGGACGACCAATAAGACTTTCTCCTCCCAAACGCATGCTACCTTTTCACAATGGTAACATAATTGGAGTTGGTGAATCAATAGGCTGTGTATTTCCAATGTTAGGGGAAGGCATTATTCCTTCCCTCATTTGCTGCAATATTTTCATGGAAGTTTTAGTTAGAAATCCAAAATTTGACTCGGAACTTTACACAAAAAGAATTCTCAAGAAATTCGGATATTATGACGATGTTTACAGGATAGTCAGGATGAAAATGGACGGGAAGCTCAATTCTATAAAGCATCTGAAATTACTTTTAAGCATGTATAGAAATATGAAGAGAGAAGAAATGAGATTTGGGTTTAGTATAGATTTTGAACAAATGAATAGATTATTGAAAGCACTCTAATATTGTAGGTACTCTAATAGTAGTTCCAATTCAGGTCCATCCTAACATCTTGATTTGACTTTATTTGGTAATCTTGGCTGAAAATATACTGAGTCGAATTAGTGATTTTCTAATAGGTTGTAAAGTGAGTTGGATAAAATACAAAAATCCAATTTCTCTCATTACTATCTTAAGTTTACCATGTTATTTAGTAGTTAGAATCTGAACGGAATCTATTTGTAAAAGAGAAACATTAAGTTCAACCATGCCTTATTCAGTTAGTTCAGACTGGTTCAGGAGACGCTGGCTTGACTTTAGGAATGGCCATAGCATATACCTAGTTTTTGCAATGACTTTTGCCAATTTCATAACAATTCAGTATCAACTGTTAATAGACAGACTCCCTTATTTGGCTGGGCTTTTTGATAGTATTTTGATTTTTGCGATAGTGTTTATTTTGGCGTACGTTCCGTTGAGTATAGTATTAGGATATTGGCACAGGAAAAGTCAATGGAAGGTCGAACAAGATGCATTATTTAGGGAAAATAAAGTTGGAGCCATAATGTGGATGTATGTGATTGATCTTATCGAAGGTAAAGTAAGTGAAGAGGACAAGAAATTGATGAGAGAATCTCTCCTTAAAATCACGAGAGGCGAAACACGATTATATGGAGCCAAGAATCTATCTGACAACAAGGGAAAGGGTAAGGACAATAAAGACAATTAAATTGTTGCATCCTGATGTGCTGAAACTACTACTATTATACTATATTTCCAACTCGTGATTGAGATTAGTTCACTGAATTGTAATTAACAAAAGATGTTTATGGTCCGTCATTTTCAATATATCCGTGGGCAGTTATTATGCAATCGTGACTTGCAGGAATTCTGAAAATGAAATTGAAAATGCTATAATTTCGTTATTAAAACAGACTACAAAGCCAAAATATGTTATAGTTGTCGACGATGGCTCAACAGACGGTACGGCCAATATCTTGGAGGGATTAAAGTCAAAGAACGATGCACTTTTTATAATTACTAATCCCGATTTGGGGTATAATATTGGAAGGGTGGTTAAAAATTGGAATAGCGCAATTAATCTTGCAAGGAAACTAAATCTAGAAAAAACAGATTATCATATGATAAGTGCCGATGACACTCATTATGAGGAATCTTATGCAGAAAAAATAATGGACAAGATGGACGCTGACAACAACATAGCGATATCTTCAGGCAACTACGACAATAATAGTTATGCTACTCCGCACGGGGCA
Source organism: Nitrososphaeraceae archaeon (assembly GCA_035454925.1). Classification (GTDB taxonomy): domain Archaea; phylum Thermoproteota; class Nitrososphaeria; order Nitrososphaerales; family Nitrososphaeraceae; genus TA-21. The sequence goes on along the minus strand of DATIFZ010000099.1, from coordinate 19,794 downwards.
GGAAGATTCGTCAGGAATACATTCTTCGAAGAATTTCTTGGACTCTATCCTGAAAAAATGGGATACGAATCTGTCATCCTTCAAATTTCCTTATATCATGGGTTCAAAAATCTTGTCTACAACGATGCACGCTTTTCACACACAAGACAATTGGGCACCAATCACCATTTTTACGAATTTGGCGCTAGTATGAGGACACTAGGATATCATCCCCTTTTTGTTTTAGGCAGGTTCGCACAATGCTTTCTAACAGGACAACCAATAGGTAGAATGGGTGCAGTCCATATGCTGTATTATTATTTGTCCTACAAACCAAAACAAGATGGCTATGATAGCATGTATGATCCAGAAATCAGGAAAGCGATAAGAATAAGACAGAAGACGCTAATTAAGCAGATGTTCAAAATGAGGAATTCTAAAACTTAGGAACTTTTATGGAGGAATTAAATCGCAGTTTTATTGTTGATTTTGAACGGACTAGAGTGAAGATTGAAAGAATCGAAAGATGGTTCGAAAAACGAGTGGATATTTATATTTTGATTAGGCTACTTCTTGAATAAATGAAAATAGCATCAATAGTAGGCGCTCGACCCAATTTTGTAAAATTAGGGCCTGTTCATCAATCACTGAAGAGATCGGGCATCGAGCACCTGATAGTTCATACAGGTCAACACTATGATTATGAGATGTCTGATATTTTCTTTTCCGATTTTGAGCTTCCCAAACCAGATATCCACCTGGGCGTAGGGTCTGGAAGTTCTTGTTTCCAGCTGGGAGAAATAATTAAACGCTTGGGGAATAAATTAATAGATAAACAAATTGATCTTGTTCTTGTTTATGGTGACACTAATTCGACCTTGGCTGGCGCAATAGCTGCAAATAAGTGTAAAATTAAATTAGGACATATTGAAGCTGGATTGCGTAGTTACGATTCCTCTATGCCAGAAGAATACAACAGAATCTTAACGGATCATCTGAGCGATTATTTATTCACACCAACTAGGAACGCTGTAAAAAATCTGAAGAATGAAAAAATAAGGGGAAAAGTATACTATACTGGAGATTTATCAGTCGAAATTATAAACAAGACTAGATCAATCTCTAAAAATTCAGAAATACTTGACATCTTGAATTTGAAATCCAAATCTTATTTACTCCTCACAATGCACAGAGCCGAAAATACCAGTTCAAGGGATTTCTTTATTCATCTCTTAGAGACGTTCGAAGTACTCAAGGACAATATCATAGTATTTCCTATCCATCCCAGAACGAAAAAAATGTTTGAAACATTTGGGCTTTTAGGTAGACTTTTGAATTGTTCCAATGTTAAGACGTTACTGCCAGTAGGATATATAGATTTTATAGCGCTGTTGCAAAATTCCATAAAAGTCGTTACTGATTCAGGAGGAATACAAAAAGAAGCGTACCTACTAAGGGTGCCTTGTATCACCATGAGAAAGAGCACCGAGTGGGTTGAAACTATCAAAGGACAATGGAACGTCCTTACTGGAGTTGATAGCAAGAAAATAGTCAAAGCCGTCAGAAGACCATCGCCAAGTTCTAAATACTCGAAATGGGTTTTCGGTAGTGGTAAGACATCCCAGGTTATTAGTGACCTACTTTCTAGTATCGTTTCGCATTGAAACTTTCGATAGACTATAAAGTTGGACATGCCAATATATTCGCATGTCACAGGTAGAAATATTCGCCATTTTTTTGATTCTTGCAGTACACAATGTGCAACTAATGACACATCATGCGTATTTTGTATTCATTATCCATAAGTCATGTATACAGGTGTTTTAAAAAAAGTATAAGACTATAATTATGGGGTTCAGTAACACAAGATTTTAATCGTAGTTATAGTTAACTTTTCAAAAATTTAGCTAATCAAACTGATAAATAGTTTGAGGAATTTTATTATTCAATGTCGGGTAAATGTGTCGTATGCGGGACAGAAGATGTTGAATTACAACAAAAGAACATTCAGGGAGAAGACAAGAACGTTTGTGCTAATTGTGCTAACGAATAAGCAAGTTTTCTCATCCTTCATTTTTTAATTAAATTTTCATCTCGCCAGTTATGAATTATAACCTTTGTTGAGTATGAAGTTATTAACACCCTTGCATCGCACTGGCGGGCTTTTAAGTTGCCACAAAGCGATCCTGTCAGTTTAACCATTTTATAATATGTTGAATAAGTATGATTGAGTTCCAAAAACGTCACAACCTTCCCTCCATGTAACGAACGTTGTATTTTAATTCTTCATTAGTCGAATTGATTGTATGAGTTTAGATCAAATATTACAACAAGAAATTAAGGATGCAGAAATTTGGCTTTCACGTGAAAAAAATGAATTCAAGTACAAACGAGATCTCAAAAAAGGATTGAATTGATAAATTGGGTTCTTCTAAACATGAAAAATCCTGACGTTGAAATTTGTAGTTTGATTGAATCCAGGATGAATGAAACTATACAGGAAATAAACAAGACCGATTCGATATTTGGCTCATAAATTGCAAAGTGAATTACGGATTTTCGATTGGATATTCTATCAAGTTTGCATTAATTACTAGAATCATGCAAAATTTTTACTCTGTCTCCGTTAATAGTAAATTGATTGGTGCATATCCGATGAAGAAAGCACCCACCAATAGCCTAATAATGAATTCAAGATAGGCTTATGACTAATTGTCATAATTCTATATAATACTTTTAATACAAAAATCTAATTTTGTTAAGGAACCAAGGTAAGTCAACTTCTTATAAGTTGTTAAACTTGATCTTTGAGATGTATCAAGCGATTCTAAAATGGAATTATGATTATGGCATGCGTTCATTTGCTCTTTGTCAATCATGTTGCTGGACAGCAACCATTTTTACCAAAATTTATGAATGTCCTACTTGTCATTATGAGAATGTTGAATTAATCCCTTTAAACTTGGATGAAAAGTATGAATACCAAATAGACCAAAATAAGGGTCTCGAGGTTACATTTTCCACAAGGTTCTAACTTGTTTTATTATTTGTTGTGTATCATAACTTATTACAAATTAGGTTTAGTCCAGAAAGTAATCTGACTGCTGGTGGGCCTACTGATAACACCATCGATGGCCCATCAGTTTCTTGATAGAAAATCAGGTAACTTTTTATAGTTTAGTCTCTCGTAGAATGATCCAAAATCTGAAGCATCTGATGGGTCCTCGACATATTGGTTTCCATCTCTCCTTGGACCCATCAGTTATAATTTTAACTAAGTGATGTAGATGGAAATAATTCCGAGACGTCACGATTGTATTGATCAAGCAATGTTTGTATTCTATCTGGTTCAGGCGGGCTGACGGATGCAGCATGTATTACATCCTTTTCACATTGATTTGTCAGTTTTTTGAATTCTGCACATTGTCTACAATCTCTTGGTGCATAGACTTGCTGACTACCTATTGTTACCATTCTGATAGCAGTCAATGCGATCACTATTGCCTATAGAGTAAAGGATCTTCATGTTTCACTTAGAAAGTGAATCTATTAAGTCTCCTGTATCTTGTAGAGCCGTAAAGATATTTCTCGCTAACCCTTTTTTGTTGGCGCTAGAATTTCCGGCTGAATTAATTTATGATTATAATCTGACCTTGTCCCTCATTGCATTTGATATCAATTTTCTCAACTAGATATTTTACGATGAGGTTAGATATGTCTTGTCGCGGTGATAAGAACGATTGTAGATCGATTCAGTAATAATTCAGAAATTTCTCTAAACAAAATTTATAAGATTCTTTTGTAGCCTCAGAATGTAGAGTGTTTATGAAATCAGAAAATGCCTGGCTGTTTTCATCTACTGCTTGCATCCCTATACTTGCGATTCGTTCATCATGAGAATTATTTTTAATTAAATCACCTGTGTACATTATAGATAAAGAATTAAATTAATATTAATTGCTATGTTGATAATATTTTGAATAATACTTGCGATGTTCTTATCAAAAATGTAAACGCAGTTATTCCCTTTAATGGTATAGTCAATACCAATGTCCTTATCGAAGATGGAAAGATAAAATCGTTAAAGAAGACTATAGGACAAGTCAGTGCTGACAGAATAATAGATGCACAAGGTAAGTATATTCTACCGGGTATAATCGATCCTCATGTTCATTACGGAGTCTACACTCCAATAGACGAAGCTGCGTCTACTGAATCGGCTTCCGCGGTTACAGGTGGAGTAACGACTATAATGCGAATGATGAGGTTAGACGGTTCTTATAGAAAAATTACCAATCAACTTGAAGTTAGCGCGAAGACTCACATTACCGATTATGGGATACATGCTTCTATTCTGAAACTTGGCCAAGTTAAGGACATGAAATACCTCAAGAACATAGGAATTAATACATTCAAAATATATATGAATTTAGGTTCTAGTCTTAACAAAATTCTAACCGAACAGGACCCAGGTTCTATTTCCCTTAAAGAGACAGAAGTAAATATGACAGACAAATTACTGACCGAAATTATTAAGAATGCTTCAGCATTGGACTCGATAATTCTAGTGCATGCAGAGGATCATGCGATCTGTTCAAAGAATATACAAAAAATTCGCAAATTGAACGAGCATATTAGTTCAAATCTCCTCAAGTTGTGGTCATCCCTAAGGCCAGAATCATCAGAAGTCACTGCAATTAGAAAAATAATGAAAATTTCACTGAATCATAATAATCCAAATTTGTATTTTGTGCACATTGGTTCGTCAGAAGCCCTTTATGAAATAGACAAATATAGGAGATTACATCCAAGCTTAAATATCTGGGCCGAAACATGTCCTCATTACTTAACGCATGGCACTGATTATGATAATATCAAGGGCAAAGTAGTTCCTCCACTAAGACCAAAAGAAAATCAAGCAAAATTATGGAATGCTATAAACTCTGGGATTATTGATACCATAGGAACGGATCATGTTGCAAATGATTTAGAAACAAAAACAGCAAATGGGAATTTTTGGAATGCACTGTCAGGATTTCCAGGGCTTGCCACAATGCTTCCTGTATTGCTAAGTGAGGGAGTAAACAAAAAAAGAGTAAGCCTCGTTAGAATTTCGGAAATATGTAGCGCCAACGCATCAAAAATATTTGGATTATTCCCAAAAAAAGGTACTATAACTGAGGGTTCTGATGCAGATTTAACCATAGTAGATATGAATAAAGAACAAATCGTTACACCAGAATCATTAAATTCTCATTCGAATTATTCTATTTACGATGGCTGGAAGCTGAAGGGTTGGCCGATTATAACTATAGTCAGAGGAATGATAGTAATGGAGAACGGAAAGGTGGATCATTCATGTATCGGTCATGGTAACTTTATTCAAACAATCAGAAAGTAATTGTAAAAAATTAACTCGCTGCAACCTTTTGTCCCTTTGATCTACAAATCGTTTAAATTACATTTTGTGATCTATATTCACAGTTTTTGAAGAATATTTTAGAAATCCATGATGTGAGAAAATATTTTCCAGTGAAATCAACTATCTCTTCCTTATTTAATCCTGGAAAGAGAATTTACAAAAAGGCACTAGACGGGGTAAGCCTACACATTCCGGAAGGGCGAGTTTCGGTTTTAGTAGGCGAATCAGGCTCTGGTAAGACGACACTGGCTAGAGTAATCCTACGTGCAATTGATCCAGATTCAGGTTCAATCATCTTCAATGGCAGTAATATTACCAGAAAAACAGGAAAGGATCTCCTGAGCTTTCGCAAACAAGCTCAAATGATTCATCAAGACCCCTATAGTTCCCTCAATCCACTTATGAAAGTCTTTGACATCATCAAAGAACCGATTGATATTTTCTATAAGGATTACTCAAAGGAGGAACGAATTAAAAAAATACTTTCTGTGTTGAATGACGTAAATCTTAAACCAGCTGAAGAATTTGCTGAAAAATATCCACATATGTTATCTGGTGGAGAGAGACAAAGGGTTGCTATTGCGAGATCTCTTGTCATTGAACCCAGACTCATTATAGCCGATGAGCCCGTTTCTATGCTTGATGTTTCGATAAGAGCGCAGATACTACAAATAGTAAGGCAACTAAGTATTAATCGAAAAATAACAGTATTCTATATCACACATGATCTTGCAACATCACGATATATTGGAGATGAGATCTCTGTCATGTATGCTGGTAAGATTGTTGAAAGTGGACAGATAGACCGAGTATTGTCAAATCCCCTTCATCCTTATACCCAAGCTTTATTGGATGCTGTATCTGAACCCAGATTTGACAACATTGATAAACAAAAGGTAATTAGAATCAAAAATTTTGATTCAGCCCCTGCAGAAAGTGGCTGCAAATTCTTCAATAGGTGCCCATATGTCATGGAAATATGTAGAAAAGAGCCAATATTGGAAACAAAGGAACAAAATCATAAAGTGTCATGTTTTCTGTATGACAAAAATGATAATGGAGTGCAACCAAGTAATTCCTAGGTCATCGCGTCTTTGACTGTTGTTGATTTCTAACACAAAAATTTGGGTTGATAATTGGTAAAAAGAAAAATAAAGAACGTTGGAACTTGCTTTTTATTATTTAAGGACATCCTTCCATCTTTTGTATAAAGTAGCCATTTTGTTGTATGCTGTCTTCAACTACCTTCGGTGCTTCTTGAACATGGCAAAATTGGCATTCCTCTTGGGTCATTGTTTGGCCTTCCTGTCCTACGTCCTTTAGGTACTCTTTTCCGTACTCTATTGCTTTTTCATGTTGAGTTGAAGATTTCACTATAACGTCAAAGTGCATAATCTTACCATCTTTTTTTGTTACATATGTATCATATACTGCACATTCCATGCCAATGTACTAATAACAATCTCTATTTATTCTATACAATAGCTGAAAATAAGTTGCAATCCGAATGTAGTTATGATTATTATATGTGTGCCACGGCATAATGATTGTGCATTTATCTCGAGCCGAAGAGGAGGGACTTGATGGAAAGTTTGGTGATTCGATTTCAATTGCATACAAGTTATTATTATCAATCGGCAAAGCAACCGATGCAGAAAGATTAATTCCAGTAGACTGGGTACATCTTTCGGGCGTAAACTATAATACGATAGGGGATGCAGGAGCTAATTTTCTCACAAAATATAGTGAAGAAGCACGATTTTCGGTTCAAACTACAATAAATCCAATGGGGTATGACCCCAATATACAAAATAACCTGTCAAGCAAATTTAAGAATAAACAGGGCGAAATAATCAGAGCTTATGAGAACATGGGATCTGTTCCTTCTTTTTCTTGTACGCCCTATGAATTATTTCAATTACCAGAAAGAGGACACAATGTTAGTTTCGCAGAAAGTAGCGCCGCAGTAATGGCCAATTCAGTGTTTGATTTACATACTAATAAAGAAAGCTCCCTAAGTGCCTTGGCGAGTGCTGTGACCGGTAAGGCGCCGTACTCAGATTTGAGAATGTCAAGTATTAGAGATCCGAAAATCAAAATAAAGATTGACACGGATCTTGATTCTGAATTGGATTACGGCATACTGGGATATTTTGCAGGAAAGGCCGTAAAGGAGAGCTGTGTTTCATTCGGTCCCCATGTTAGCAACATAGATATGTACAAGACTAAATCTTTGGCCGCTGCACTGGGTACTTCAGGTGCATGTGGGATGTTCTCCAACAAGGAAATTGACGGGGAAGCAATATCATTTGGGAAAGAGGAAGCAAAGTCCGTTATGGATGAACTTAATTCCAACGAATCTGGAGATGTGATAGCACTAGGAAGTCCCCAATTAGGATTATATGAATTAGAATTGATTTCAAATATGACGTGTGGCAAGAAATTTTCGAAGAAGTGTATGATATTTTGCGCTCGACCAATATACGAAAAGGCTTGCAGCTCAGGGATAGCCAAAAAACTTGAAAGTGCAGGCGCAAATATAATCTGCGATGCCTGTATTTGTTTATCACCTCTCTTAACGAAGGATGAATATGATGGTGTGATAACTAACAGTGTAAAGGCCGCCCATTACCTCAACAAATCCAATAAGGTATCTGTTTGTTTATCTAATATCAAGTCTATAATAAAAGAATATACCATGTGAGATTGAATTGAACAATTCTCTAAGATGTAAAGTAATTGTAGGTGGGAGTGCAAATGGAAGAATGCTGGTAACGAAACAGCCAATCAACTTCCTCTCATCTGTAGATCATTTTACGGGGATAATTACCGATTCGAATCATGAATTGTATGGGCAATGTCTTAAAAATAGCCTTCTGGTATTCCCGTACGCGGTTGGGAGTAGCGTAGGCGCTTATTCCATTTTTGCTCTAAAGTCCAATGGAGTATCTCCCTCTGGGATAATCTGCACTTCTAAGACGGACATTACTACTGCATCAGGTTGCGCAATAGCAAATATACCACTATTAGAGTTACACAAAGATCAAGATATACCTGAAATGAAAAATTTCAACAAAGCAATAATTGATGGAAAATCGGGAACGCTGGAAATCAAAAAGGTTTAATTTAATTTAGATGACTTCATTCAAAAGGTGCATGGCATTTGACGGGCGAACGGATCCGGATCATGGATATGAAGAGAAAAGTCCATGCACCAACTTGAATTTTGCACTTCACGCAAGTTCCTTGATTAGATTGAAAAAGTGATAATACTCAAAACTAAATTGACAAGCGCTAGTAATCTACTCCGATAAATTAGACTCAAGTTTTAATTATTCTAATACTCCATGAATCTTGCATGTCATTAGGTGGTATAACCGTAGCCATTACATCAAGTCGAAGAGCCTCCGAACTTGCCAATCTTGTTCGAAAATTTGGAGGTGTTCCATATATAGCTCCAACAATAGGAATTAGAAGTAATGATAATGCATTAGGTTCGGAATGTATCAAATTTATAGAAACAATAGAAAATGAACAGATGCATTTTTTCGTTTTTATGACTGGTGTTGGAGTTTTCAACCTTTTTCGATGTGTTCTGAAATATAATAGTCTAGATAAGGTGATTGAAAAGTTACATAATACGATTATTATTGCCAGAAGCAACAAGCCGGCATTGGAATTAAGAAAGTTCGGAATAGCAACTAAATTTGTTCCCAAAATGAATACAATTGGTGGAATTATGGATCTAATCAGTAAATTAGATGTCAAAGATAAGAATGTTGGAATACTTTGGCATGGGGACTATGCTGTTGGATTCAAGGAAAGGCTCGAATCCTTAGGTTCAAAAGTATTTGAATTTTCGTCATACTCTTACTCCCCAAATCTTCAACAAAAAAATGCGACCATATTAAAAGAAATGGGGTATGATTACGTGGCTCCTTCGAATGAGAAAATTAAAAGACTTATTGAGGATTTAGTTGCAGGCAATATTGATACAATCTCCTTCACTAGTCCGCCCGCAGTTAAAGCATTCTTTGAATTCGCAAGCAGAAATAAGAAGATAGATTTACTGATAGACAAGTTGAACCACAATGTTCTTGTTGTGTCAGTTGGTCCATCTACCTCAGATATGATAGAAAAATTTCGAGTAAAGGTGGATTTCGTCCCACGTGCTTATCGAATGGGGACAATGGTCAAGGAACTGGCAGACTATATTTCATCACATGAGTAGGATTTCATTATTTGGTCAAATGAAATTAAAACGGAAGCTAATCGATATGTTAATCACGTAACATTTTTTATAAGGTCTTTCGAATAATAGATACATTGTCTAATTTTTGCCCTGAGTGTGGTGGGGAACTGAAGTTGGATGCAGCTACTAAAAACTTCATATGCAAAAGCTGCGGTCTTTTTGCTTCGAGGGAAAAAATGGATGAACTAAGAGATAAAACCTTTAGAGATGAAGGCAATGATAGAAAAAAATATCATGATGACTATCTTGATTGGTGGACATCTTCAAAAAAAGACAAGCAAAGAATATAGACCGAAATAGGTCATAACAGCTTTGGTTAGGAGGGAGCATCCATCATAGGTACCATATGATCTTCCTTTCTAGTCTTCAGTGCAGTCATAAGCTCAGTCTCTATAATCCTTGGAAGTTTTCTTATCTTGTTTACAACGATATCTCGCATTTCTTCCAAATCTTTTGCCCTAATTTTCAAGAGAAGGTCAAATCGTCCATGCATCTCATGTATTTCTAGTACCTCATCTATGGATGTAAGACTATTAGTGACTTCGTCCGCAGTTCCTGGTTCAATATTTATTCCCATGAAGGCAAGGTGGTCATAACCCAGCTTGTTGTTATCCAAAGAAATAGTAAATTTTTTGATTATCCCCGCAGCAAGTAGCCGCCTGACCCTAATATGAACAGTAGCATCAGATATTCCAATCTGTTTTGCTATTTCTACAAAGGGCAGTGAAGAGTCCTTATTCAATATATTAATGATTTTGAGATTAATGTCATCAATAACATCGTGGCTGGCCGTCAAATCAAAAATTAGTTTATCATTATATACATAAATGCTTTTAGAAATATTCTACTTAATAATAGCAATCAACCGTCTCAATCGAGTCTCAGATAGTAAAAAGTATTAATGATTAATATCTAAAGACAATATTAATTCGAATGTCTAAGCGGTGTAACAAGTGCAGTAAGAATGAAGCAATTTACTTGAGGCAGTACTCGGGAGAGTCTTTGTGTAAAAAATGCTTTATCAGATCAGTAGAGTACAAGGCTAAAAGGACAATATCGAAATTTTCAATGATAAAACACGGTGACAGAGTGGCAGTTGCAGTTTCAGGTGGTAAGGATAGCCTCGCACTCCTAAACATACTAAAAAACACACTCCTAGGCATCGATCCCGAACTTATAGCAATAACGGTAGATGAAGGAATTCAAGGCTATCGTGACGAATCTCTCAGTATTGTGAAGAATTTTTGCTCAATGATAGGCGTTGAAAACAAAGTTGTTAGTTTCAGCGAACTTTTTGGTATTTCGATGGATAGGGCCATGGAAATAAGGCCCACTGAGAAAATTTCCTCCTGTTCTATGTGTGGTACTTTTAGGAGGAGGGCCATTGATCTCCTATCAGAATCCACTGGAGCAAACGTAATCGCAACTGGACATAATTTGGATGATTATGTCCAGACTTTTCTCATTAACCTATTTGCTGGTGATGTGGAAAGAATTGGCTGGACGTACCCAGATCCAGTCGAGTATGGAACTGGTGGTTTAAAGAAGATTAAACCTCTAATGGAAATATATGAGAAGGAACTAGTTTTGTATACCATCCATAATAATATTCCATTTCAAACGGAAGAGTGTCCATATAAAGATGAGAGTATAAGAAGTGCCTTTAGAGTACATTTGAACAATCTCGAAAAAATCCATCCAGGTATAAAGTATAATGCTTACAATTCCATTTTGAAAATTGCAAAGAGACTAAAAGAAAGTCCCGCAAATACCGGAAATACCACACCTCCAACAACCAACTTGAGTACTGACAGTGTTATCAATCAAGTACATAGAAAATGCGAACTATGTAATAGAGATTCTTCTAATAAAATATGTTCTGTCTGCCGTACTCTCAACATATTGACTAAAGGGAACTAAAGTAAGACTTTACTTTTTTTGGTAAGGCAAATGATTCACTTCTGCCACGAAGGAAAGACGCCCGGTTTTACTTATCTTTGATATTGTTAAACCATTCCACCATCAGTTAATGGATGACAGTAGATCTGGTTCTGTTGTGGAAGTATTTACTTTCATTGCAGATCTCACGTAAGACTGGATAAAACCAGAATCATTTTACGTGAATCTATTAGAGGAAATTATTCTGATTTCTTGATTAACTGATTTATGATCGCCCCTATTTACTGTCTAAGGTTTTGAATCCCGATAACTTGATACTTAATTAGGCATTGTATTAGAAATTTTATATAAAATTTTGTAATTAATCGTATTGTCTATCTTTAATTCATTGTTGGAATAGTCAATTGATTGGTGCTTTCTTCACCGGATACGCACCAGCCAATATTTATGTGATTTGTAAAATGATTTCAAGTGACTACAGAATTTGTCATTTCTTCCCTTCGTTCTGCAATATTCGGACTGCATGAACTGGATACACAAATATATCTAAATCATGTAATATTGCCCGCGGTGGTAGGTAGGATCGGGGTGTTAGCCGTACCCCAAACTGGAAATCGGCTTTATGCTAGGATCAGTAACTACTGGGTAAATCTTTAGATGCGAAGTTCCTGCTTGCTTTGCTGATATGATACCACGCCGTGTCGGATGGGTATGAACAACAATACATGCGAAGGCATGTCCTTGATTGTGAATTGTCGAAATGGATGAGGTCCGGGAGGGTGCAATCCTAAGACAGCGTGTCCATGCTAGCACGTCTACGTGATTGATCTTGCGGAGCTTGAGATTGGGCTTTACATCTATAGTGGTACCGGTAGGCTACTACCGCATTATATTCTGATAGCTATAACCAATGTTTTATCTGCAGAAATCCATCGAGAGGTTCACCTTTTAGTAACTTTATGAGTGAGATAGCTTGCGGTGCGGACAAAACCGGTTTGTGAAAATGATTATCTGTTCCTATTCGAGGACAGGCTACTTGAATAAACGCATCAATATCTTGAAATGACAATAGGCGCTCGTCTGTAATTTCCGTCATGGCAATTAACAGGATTTTCTTACCTTCCTTTTCTAGCAACTTTTTCAGCTCTAGTGCCTTAATATTTGCAAACTGTCCTTCCTTTAATCCGATAATAATTCCAATAGTTTTGGCGTCCTGAGCCTTATACACTGATAATATTGCCTTTCTTTCTAGTTTTTGTGCAATGTCATTAATTTCTGAATATTCGTTGAAATATGGATCCAACATGAATGTTGGTTTCTGTGTCACGATTGCCAAGCTTGCAGAATGAAACATGCTTTGACCCAAGAAAAAGTACGCATCAATTTGATCTTTATTGTCAAAAGCAGGATAGAATTCACAGCCAAAAACCTGTCCGTCATTGAGGTGTCCCTTTCCTCTTCCGATAACAACCTCATATTCAAAAGTCTCGAAAATTTCCTTGACTTTTTGGACAGAACGTAGATATTGACTATTGGTTACAAGAGAGATTTTGCTAAAATTTCTCTTTTTAAGCTCAATCGCAGATTTTTTGGCAATTGGACCAAAATCAATATCATCATAAGCATCTATCATTATCACTTTATCTCCAAACTTTTCCATAGTAATTGTGTGTCCGATGTTAAACAAGATATCCACACCCAAAATTTCAGCGGCGTGAATATTTAGATCACATGAACCCCAGGATGTATCACCAATTACATAAACCGGTATACTGAACTTGTCTGTCAATTTATGCGCACAGCTTTGAATTTTCTTTAAGAGTCCGTCTGGACCATCTAGTGCAACGGAATGGGGTTTTTTTTCATTTATTGTGGAAAAAATCTTTTCTTCGTCTATATGAATCAACTAAACTACTCATCAATCAGTCACTTGGTCTAATTTTAAGATATAATTTGATACTTCCAGCGTGCAAAGTGGTTTGCTTACTTGTTTCTATGTATATCAATAGAATATGTTTTACTAGAGAAATCAGGTAATTTTACGTCATTTCGTTCAGGTGTTATGGTAATCCTATCTCTATCGGGCCTGACTGATATGCTAATCTTATTGAGTCCTTCATCGGTACTAATAAAATGATCAAAATTAAGATTGTCAAGATCGGATCTTATAGATTCAGGTACTTTCGGTTCCAGAGAGATATTATTCTTTATCATATTTGGTTTAATACCTAACATTAATTCACGTAGTGCATAAACGTACAATCCAACTGACCATGCTTGAAGAATACATGAATTGAAGGGTTCAGGTCTATCACCACGGTAAGTTTCTGCATACATCCCGTTTTCAGAAATAATACGGTCGGCCATTATGGAGAGATACTCCAGTGCCTGCTGAGTTCTCTGGTTTTTTATTTCGCTTATTGCGGCCCACCCCGTGACGAGTGGCCACACAGCACCATCGTGATAAAGTGAAGGATGATACTTTGAATCCAAACTACTCAAAGATCTTATACCCCATGGAGTCGTCAAATCCTCCTTTTCTAATCTTTCAAGTACTAACTTAGCCTTCTGCTGATCCTTTACAACTTCAGTAAGCAACAGGACAAGTGAATTCGGACGAATACTGCTATCTTTGGTCAAGTCCTTGCGAATAGTATCATAATAAAATCCTAGATTGGGTTCCCAATACTCACTATCAATCCTTTCTCTCAATTTTTGAGCAGATGAAAGCCAGTGCCTACCGTTCTCTTTGTCATCGACTATCGTTGCTAACTCGCTTCCGATTAGTAAGCTTTCATAAAATAGTGCTTGTACGTCATTTGCGCTCTTTCTTCTGTCAATATGATCCATCCAAGTAGAATCTTGAATTGGCAATTTTTCTGCTGTACCAGAAAAGCCATGCTCAATAAAACCGTCATTGTCGATATCTCTGAGAAAACCGGAATTAATTAGATCAACTATGGACACCCACCTTTTTGATAGATACTCGGTATTTCCAGTACCATGCACATATTCTCGGATTGCCCAGGGAAACAAAAAGGTCGAGTCTGCCGAACCGTATGTTGTATTGTGGAGGAATGTTCTCCCGCTAATTACCATTGGCAATTCTCCTCTTACTGCACCATTATGGGCATATTTTGCTTGGCGTTTCAGAAAATTATCAATAACACGGAGTGAAAAATCATACTGCCCCATAGATAAATAGCCTCTCAACGACCATCCTGTATCACGTGCCCAATAATTTGGGAATCTTGGAAGTCCTGCACTTATCCCTTCTCCCAGATTATCATAATTTGCCTTTAGATATTCCAATGCCGTTTTGGCCTTTTTCAGGGCCTTTGCTAATTTGATGGTTACAGAATTTGAAATTGAACCTGAAGGCGCATGATGTATTGTAAATGAAGATGCTGAAATATTGTTATGATGATCCTTTGTTTCTTGGTACAATTTTTGATAATTATCCCTGATGTTTTTGTATTCATCTAGACACTCCTGAGCACTAGTGAAATCACCAGCACCTACCAAGGCCAACTCTTTGGTCAACCCCTCTTCAAGCTCTATATCATATGATAATTCTAAATCATTATCGAAAGAATCTGTTAGTATCTTGGATGGCTTCAAGGTCTTTGGAGAAATACCTATTGTTCCAAAATAATGCGCAACACCTTTTTTTGCAATAGTCCTTATCTGTAAACAGTTCTCTGATTTATAATATCTTGAAAAATTACTTTGAGAAATTGCAGCCAATCCATAACTTGTAATGTTACCATCAATTAGGAAATGGACTCTAATTTTCTTTTTCGTCTGCCTTTTTGTATTTGAAGAGAATAGCTCATTATTTTTCTCAATGTCAAAATTAAGAATCTGAATAAAACCTTTATTTTCAATTGGAACAAATAATGTTCTTTTTACATGGATACCCGCAACTTCATGATGAGTGCACAGGCTTCCATTTTCATGCCTAGATGAAATGACAAAATTCGGAAGTCTTTTTCTCACTCCCTCATCCACAGAAATTTCTACAATTATTCTTCCAAACGCTCGGGCTGGAGGGACATATAATCCGCCGTTATCGTACCTTGCTCCCATCCAAGTCCAATTTGCCGAAAGGGCCCCGTTAGAAGAGCAAACAATGTACGCCTTTCTTCCTGAAAGGACAAGTGGGGAAGCGAAATTCATAAACATTGTTTCTCCATAGGCCTGCGTATCAGACTCCTCCGGCAAATTTGATGAAATTATTACTTTTTCTTTCTTGGGGCTTGTATAATCCACAAATGTAAATGGAATAATTATTTGTTCAAAGCCTTCAAGCTTACTCATTATAGTTATTTTGTGCTTCTTCTCAGTTTCCAACTCCATACCTATCACGAGAAACCTGGCGCTCTGAAATGGTTTGAATTGAAGAGGTTGTGATTCGGACAATACTGATGCATTAACTATGGTATCTGATGTTGCAATTTGAATTGATTTTTTTGATATAGGTAATTCATCAACGTAAATATCAAGAGAAACAATGTTTCCGCCTAATGGAACAGGAGGATTAATAAGAGAAAATATGAAGCCGTTTTCCTTGACATTCTCGTTCATAACAATCGCATTTTTGAGACTTCCTTCAACATATGACAGGACAGTATGAGTTTTGTCGAGAGTTCTTGTCATTATGTTTCTCCAAAGCGTCTAAGTATGGAAGTATTCAATTCTTTATCTCTCTTATTAAATTGCAATTTAACCTATATTAAAACTATTGATCGAAAAATTGGTTTGTATAAATTAATTCATAGTTTATTAAAGATTGTTTAACAAGAATTTCATAAGCTCGTGTTTGCCTTGAAGAGTAATAAAAGATGAAAAAAGTGAAAATAAGCAATCTTGAAATTGGAAACGGGACACCAAAAATAATGGGAATTCTGAACGTCAGTCCAGAGTCCTTTTATAAAGAATCCATTTCAATAAGTACAAAAATAATTTCTGAGAGGGCATTACAGATGGAAAGGGAAGGTGCGGATATTATCGATATAGGTGGGATGTCAACTGCACCTTACCTTGATACTGTAATTTCAGTAGAAAAAGAGGTAGAAAGATTACGAAATTCAGTCAAGGTAGTGAAGGAGGTCTGTAGGATTCCAGTTTCGGTAGATACACCTCGAGCAGACGTGGCCAAGGCTTCCGCAGAGTTTGGGGTTGATCTAATCAACGATGTTACTGGTCTAAAATATGATGATAGAATGAAAGAAATCGTTTTTTCAACCGGACTTCCAGTCATAATTGGTGCCTACGGAAATAAATCTATTACTTACAAGTCAGGAGATATTTATGAAACAATGGAAATTCTACAGGAAAGTCTTGACTTGGCCCTGAAAATGGGTATAAGTGACAACAAAATTATAATAGATCCTCTAATTGGTTTTTTTAGATCGACTGGGAATAACCCCTTTTTTACGAAAATTGCTCATCATAGTTGGTATGAACGAGATTTGGAGATTATATCCGGTCTAAAGAGGCTAGCAATGATTTCAAGGCCAATTTGTATCTCAGTATCAAGAAAATCGTTTATTGGCAAACTGTTTGATTTGACTGAAGCTGAGCGTCTTATCCCTTCAATAATTAGCCAGGTTATTTGTGCTCTAAACGGAGCAAGCATCATTAGGACACATGATGTAAAAGAAACGAAAGTATCCTTAGAATTACTTCGAAGAATAACCAGAGACAGGATGCCAGGCCCTAGCACGACTTAATGAGCTCAAGAATACCGATCTGAAGAAAACGCTTATAATCCCAACACAAATATAAAAATCAAGGAAATATTGGAAGTAAAAGAAGGGTTAACTTTTGATGACGTTCTCCTCATTCCAAAAAGGTCTCCTATAATTTCTAGATCACAAACGGATTTAAAGACAAAATTATCGAGAAATATTTCATTAAAAATTCCACTCATCAGCGCAAATATGGACACCGTAACTGAATCAAACATGGCAATCGCAATAGCAAAAGAAGGTGGAATAGGCATCATACACAGATTTATGACAATTGCAGATCAAGTAGATGAAATTCTGAGGGTAAAACGATCAGAGTCGGTCATTATCGAGCAACCATATACCATATCTCCATCAAAAACTGCAGATGAAGCGTCTAAGGTCATGCAAGAGCTTGGTGTGTCTGGTTTGTTAGTAATGGATGATGAGTCAAAAAAATTGGTAGGCATTATTACCAATAGAGATATCATGTTTCAATATAATACAAATAACAAGGTGAAGGATCTTATGACGAAGGAACTTGTTACGGCGAAACAGGGTATTTCAATCGAGGAGGCAAAACAAATTCTACATAAAAATAGAATAGAGAAACTGCCCGTCATTAATAAATCAAATAACGTTGTAGGGCTCATCACGAGCAAAGATATTATGAAAATGGAGCGATATCCGTTGGCCTCAAAAGACAAGAAAGGTAGATTATTGGTTGGCGGCGCTGTTGGAGTAAAAGGTGATTATTTGGATAGAACTGAACAGTTACTCAATGCAGGAACCGACATAATTGTCGTAGATATCGCACATGGCCATAGTGATAATGCAATAAATGCAGTTCATATGATAAAAAAGGCGTTTCCAAATTGTGAACTAATTGCTGGAAATGTTGCCACAGGCCAAGGTGTGCAAGATCTCATCAAGGCTGGAGTTGATGCAGTAAAGATTGGTGTTGGATCTGGTTCAATATGCATTACTAGAGTTATCACAGGTTCTGGAGTTCCGCAATTAACTGCAGTTGTAGATGGAGTTAAAGTAGCGAATGAACATGATGTGCCTGTCATCTCAGATGGTGGAATAAGGACCTCAGGAGATGCTATAAAGGCATTGGCCGCAGGAGCGTCTACAGTAATGATTGGTAGTCTATTCGGAGGAACCGATGAGAGTCCAGGTAAAACAATAGTAAGACAGGGAAAGAAATTCAAAATGTATCGTGGTATGGCATCGTTCTATGCATCCCTAGGCAGAAAATATAGAGAAGAAGGGTCGCAGGTTATAGATGGGGAGGATCCTAATGACTACGTACCTGAGGGCGTTGAGGCAATGGTACCGTATAAGGGAAGTGTTACTGATCTAATAAAGCAATTTGTTGGTGGAATGAGGTCGGGACTAAGTTATTGTGGTGCAAAAAATATCTCAGAAATGCAACGTAACGCGGAATTTGTAAAAATTACACCCGCAGGAATCACTGAAAGTCAACCACATGATGTGGATGTCATGTAGGGTTGAATGCTACTTTATTAGTTACTAATATGCAATACTATGTGTATTGAAACACCGTATCTTAGAAACTTCTCTACTTGACCAAAAACTCGAGATGGCAACAGAAGGACTTGAAAATAAAATGAAAAAGGAGGTAAAAGACTTCAACAGAATGTAATTAGGAAACCTTTTTTCTAGCTTTCAACATATTCTCGTAAATTAACGGCTGTGCACTCTCCAGGTATTCATCGAAATCGACTATTATAGTATGGTCATCAATTTCATCACGATACTGTATTACGGTATAGATATGGTTCTTTTTCCACATAGCACCAACAATGGCAAGAGGAAAAGCAACTAATCCAAGTGCAATTACTCTTTTTGCTGAGATTTTCTTTTCATCCAAGTTTTCCAAATTATTTATTGAGCTATATGGAATAACCAAATGTGGATCTTCGATTTCTATTCTCTCATCATAAAAGAACATCTCTGTATCAGTAGGACGTGGATACGCCTTGTGTCCTCCAAGATATTTAATTTCACAGCGTCCTGGATATGAAAAGTGGGCTGGATGTTTCTCTCCTCTTCTTGTCCTCACACAGCTCCCGTCATTGCAATATGATTCAACGGTTGCGATATTTTCTAATTCGTCTTTGATGTCCATTTCTTCTGTTTTAAAGGAAATTCCGTCATGAGCTGGATGTCTCTCACCATTTCTGTTCCCCTTGCATCTAGGATCATTACAGTAATTTTCACCCATCATGGGATTGTCATAACCTCGTGCTTTTTAGCATTTCTAGATTCAGACGGATCTTGTTAAAGGATTTAAGCTAGGTTAAACAAGTTATCAGTTGAACATGAATCCTGTCAACAGACGAGGGACCGCCGCAGTGATTTCGTTAGTATTCAGCCTTATCTATCCTCATATTACGAAGCGACAAGCCAGTTGCAATTTCTAAAACATGGAACATGATGACTCTATATTAACAAGCTTTGATGTTTTTGTTTGTTACCACGAA